>NZ_JAKJSQ010000004.1:0-174985 GCF_050337105.1 Aliivibrio kagoshimensis | reverse complement strand
GTATTACTAGCATGTTTCATACCATGATAAATATATCAATATAAACAAGTTGTTAAATTGTGGTGTGGTGAAAGATAGAGAGCGGTGTTGTAAATAATTTCGACACTTTAATAGCGGTAAGCCTTCGTTTAATGACAAACTATTAATCGCATTAGACAGTTGCTAATCAAGATTAAAAACGGATAATTGATCCAAAGTCAGTCACACATTGAGAGTATGATGCAAAATCACGAGTTTTGGCACAGTAAGTGGGCAGCAAATAACATTGGATTTCACCTTAATGAAGAGAACCCTTATTTGGTTAACTACTGGAGTGCACTGCAACCCAAAAGAGACGATAAAGTGTTGGTGCCACTGTGTGGTAAAAGTGTGGATCTCACCTGGCTGGCTATGAAGCATGAGAGTGTCACTGGTGTTGAATTGAGTGACATTGCGGTGAAAGCGTTCTTTGCTGAACAGCTTTATACACCGACAGTCACTTCGTTATCTAGCTACCATCAATTGTACCAATTTGATGAAATTACCATTTATAGTGGTGACTACTTTGATGCCCCAATAAAGAGTTTTGATTTGATCTATGATCGTGCAGCACTTGTTGCGTTGCCTCCTGAGCTACAAAATCGTTACGTTGAAAGAACATTGAGCTTATTAGCACCAGGTGGCCGTATGTTGTTGATGACTATAGATTATGACCAAACAGAAAAAATGGGTCCGCCATACGCAATAAATCAATCAAGGGTAGAGCAGCTGTTTGAAGGATGTAAGGTACGTAGGTTGTATGATGATGCCGCTGAGCCCAATCATCCTCAAATTAAAAAAGGGCTCAGCCGTTTTAGTGAACAGGGTTGGATCATCGAAAAGAACTAACGTTACAATTCATCCCAAACCATCTTCTTTCGATAGATGGTGGATGGACTCACCTCGAGCAGTACTGCGGCTTTAGGGATATTCCCTGTACATTGTGCGATGGCTTCTTCGATGGCCTCTTTTTCAACTTGCGCTAGGGGAATGACTTTATTATTGCGTATCTCCCCCCCTTCCGTTTCATACTTATATTCTTTATTCGCCACCTGAGGTGTGACTGAATGCTGTTCCTGTTGCCACTGAATAGGTAAGTGAGACAACTCGACCTGTTGCTCGTTATGAAGGACGACAACGTTGCGGATAGTATTTTGCAACTCACGAATGTTACCCGGCCAAGGGTAATTAAGGAAATGTTGTTCAACCTCCGGGCTAAAGCGTTTGAAATCACGGTGCTCTTCACCACTAAACTGCTCAAGGAAAGCATTGGATAACTCTAAAATATCATGACCTCGTTCCCTTAATGGTGGCAGTTGAATGGGAACGACATGAAGGCGGTAGTAGAGATCTTCTCTAAAATTTCCGGCATTAACTTCAGCAAATGGATCTTTGTTTGTGGCACATATGATTCTAATATCGACCAGTTCCTGTTTACCACTGCCCACTTTTTGAAAGGTACCAGATTGAACAAAGCGCAATAATTTGGTCTGTAAATCCAAGTCCATTTCGCATATTTCGTCAAGAAAGAGGGTGCCACCATCAGCCAAACTGGCTGCTCCTAGTCGTTCATTTAGCGCGCCAGTAAATGACCCCTTGATATGGCCGAACACTTCACTCTCCATTAGATCTTTAGGGATAGCGCCACAGTTTAATGCGATGAAAGGTTTACTACTTCGTGGACTTTGCTGATGTATTGCTTTGGCACAAACTTCTTTTCCTGTCCCACTTTCACCGGTAATGAAAATAGTTGCTTTACTGGAGGAGGCGGCATCAATGATTCGATACACGGCTTGCATCGGTAAGCTTGAACCAATGAAGCCATGATAGTTTCGGCGTTCAAGATCTTGAATGTCGGTGATGAGGTTGGTTAAGCGCTGTTTTTCTAATACATTTTTAACTGTGGTTCTGATACGTGCAGCATCAATCGGTTTTTGCAAAAAATCTTGAGCGCCCAGTTGCATTATCTCTACGGCTATATCGATAGAACTGTAGGCGGTCATGACAACGACAGCACTAGGGTATTTGTGTTCTTTTATCCATACCAATACTTCTTGACCTGAGATATCAGGCAACTTTAAATCGAGCAGAATGAGGTCAGGAACCTGAACACGAATGCTCTCTTTTGCTTGTTCTCCATTAGTAACTACGGTTAATACAATCGCTTCATTGGCTAAATAGTGTTGATAAGTAGACGCTAATGACGGACTGTCTTCAATTAATAGTACTTTTGGTAAGGTCGGCATAATCTACTCCAGTCAGATGTTCTCTTTGTGTTGATTTAAGGCAGTGAGTGATTCACTAATGAGTATCGATAGATGGGAAAATGACACACTCATGGAACGGAAATCTCTGCACTCATACTCCATTTTTTTTGCAACGTCTTGTAGGGCGGCTAACCCGACATTGCCTGCGCTGCTTTTTAAAGTATGAAACTCAGTCTCCAGACCGTCCCAATCCTTAGTATTGAGCAGTGCTTCAATGTCGGTTGTTCGTTTTAACGTCTCTTCATGAAATGTGTCTAAAATGTCAGTTAAAATGGGTTTAGGAATATCTTTAAGCAACTGTTCTATTACGGCTTCATTAAGTATAGGTTGTGAACGAGAAATGGTGTGTTCAAGCACAATTTGTGAGGTCGCTTCTGTCGTGGTGGTGTTCAGCCATTTATTCACACTGCTCCTAAATAGATCTTTGTCTAATGGTTTAGTTAAGAAATCGTCCATGCCAGAGTCTAAACACTCCTTTTTATCTTCGGTAAAGGCATTGGCAGTCATTGCAATAATCGCAGTCTGATGGTTTAATCCTGCGCCGCTTCGAATGAGCTTAGTCGCTTCTATCCCATCCATAACGGGCATTGCTAAGTCCATTAATATCAGATCAAACTTTTGCTGTTTAGCAAATTCAACGGCGTATTTTCCATTTTCGGCAATAGTGATGTTGCTGCTGATGCACTTTAGCAGTGCATTGGCAACCGCTTGATTAGTTGGGCTATCTTCTACCAGCAGTATGCTTGGTTGATCACAAGGCGGTGCGGTATTAGGTTCAATTTGTCGCGGTTCACGCTTTTGCCCATACAGAGACAGCTGCTCTCTATGACAGCGGTCTGCGGTAAGCAACTGCATTAAAGAGTCAAGTTTAATAGGGGTTGTCAAATAACCATCGTAACCTTTTGGTTTTAAAGTTTGATAGATGCTCTGTTTTTCAATAGGTAATAAATTAATGAATTTAAATGTCTCTTTAGGTAAGTCTATAAACTCTTCACAGCGGTAGCCACTGCTATCATTATCAATGAAAATGATTGATTGTGTGGTTGAGGAAGCGTCAATTTCTTCGATGCTGTGAAGGGAAATCCCGAGTAGAGAGAGTTGCTTTTTTAGGGCTGAACTGAATATTTCATTATCAATTGAGTGAAAATAAGCAATGTCCTGTATGGCTGAGAGCTGTTCATCAGTGACGATATGTTCTGAGTGAGCTGCAGGAAGAATCGGGAGCCAAATATTGAATGTAGATCCCAGGCCTTCTTTACTATTGACGGTAATCTTACCGTTCATCAGTTCGATAAGACGTTTACTGATTGCTAGCCCTAAGCCACTTCCTGAAAAACGGCGGTTGTTATTACTATCAGCTTGAATGAATTCAGCAAATATCATTTTCTGATCCTCTTCGCTAATTCCAATACCAGTATCAGAAATGGTAATTTCAATGCCATTTGTTAGGTTAAGGCGAATGAACATCTCTATGCCACCCTGCTCAGTAAACTTGATGGCATTGCTTAATATATTAATCAAGATTTGACTCACTCTGAGCGGGTCACCAAAATAGCTCTGGTTCAAATGTGGGTCGAGGACCAAATTGACGGAGATGTTTTTCTGCTGGGCCTGAAGTGAAAATAGGCTAACCACGGCTTCCGCAGTTTGGTGTAAGCTGAACCAGTCTTCTTGGAGAATTAAGTGGTCAGACTCAATTTTACTAAAATCCAGTATGTTGTTGATTAAGGTGATGAGAGTATGTCCACCTTGAGAAGCGACTTGAGCCAACTCTTTTTGTTCATTGTTTAATGGCGACTCTAACAACATATCCGTCATGGCGATAATCGCATTTAACGGGGAGCGTATTTCGTGGCTCATGGTTGCAAGAAAGCGGCTTTTGGCTTGGTTCGCAAGTTCGGCATTTTGGCTCGCTTGTTTGAGCTGCTGTTCATTCTTCTTTTGCTCACTGATATCAACAAAGTGAGCGACATAGTGAGTAACTCTATTCTTTTCATCTTTCACGGCGCTAATGCACAAGTGTTGTGGGTAGAGTTCGCCATTTTTTCTCTTATTGATGATTTCACCTTGCCACTGGTTTGTCAGTAATAAGACCTCCCACATCTCTTTGTAGAAACTGTCATCATGCTGACCTGAAGCGAGAATACTCGGTTTCTGTCTTAATACCTCTTCATTACTAAAACCAGTCACTTGAGTAAATGCGGGATTTGTGCGAAGAATAAAGCCTTCTTTGTCAGTAATAAACATCGCTTCTATTGAGTCAAAAGCGTGGGCCGCAAGACGCATCTCTTGCTCAGCATAGAGTTTTGGTCGTATGTCACGAATAAAAGCGGTGAATAACGTGTCATCACCTAACTGAATAGGGGAGATAACCACTTCGATAGGAATGAGGTGTCCATTTTTATGACGGGCTTTCCAAATGAATATCTGGTCAAAATCATAGTTTTTCTCGTTGGTAACGTATTGGTTTGAATGCTTTTCAAAAAGACTGTTATAGGCTGGTATTAACCGTTTTTCAATGATTGAAGAGCCTAATAATTCAGATTGATTCCAACCAAAGATCTCCTCTGCTTTATTGTTGAATTCAATTACTTTATTTCGATTATCTATGGTGATGATGCCATCTAAAGAAGAGGAGAGGATCGCTTTGTAAAGAGTGGTGCTTTTACAGGCTAACGAGGCGATCTGTTTTTGATCTTTTATGGAATCATTTAGATTTTGATGCGACTGAGCAAGATGGCGTGACATCTGGTTAAAGGCAAGGACGATATGGTTGATGTCACTGTTGTCATTCACTTCAATCTGATGACCTGGCCCCATATTACTGATCATGTTTACGCCATGTTTTAAGCTATAGAGTTGACGGTTAAGCCAAGTACTTAATAGGTAAATAAGGAAAGTAATGCATAGCAGTTTAATCACAATTAGTGCCAGTCCCCAACTTTTAACTTCTTGAAGAATATGTGCAATAGATCCTATCTCGAAGGTCATTTTGACATTACCGAAATATTCATCTCCTTCGTTGATCGGCACTTCGATGGTGTAGAGGTTTTCTTTATTTATTTGATGGGAATGCACTCTGCTCTGTTCAACCATCACATTATTGATACCAGTGATGCTGACATGAATCAGGTCTTTGTCTTTAATCACGGTGTTAAGCAGTTTGTCGAGCTTAGTGGTATTGTTTTTAACCAGAGATTCACACGCCGCTGCCGCTAATAGGTTGCCGGTATATTCAGCGTGTTTTGCTAATTTGGTTTGATGGTATTTCTGCAGAGCAAACAGACTGGCACCAATCAATAGCACTAATAGAACCACTTCTACTATTGCAATGGTAGAGAGGGTTTTAACTCGTAATCCCATCGCATGCCTCCATGTGAATTTACTTTACACTTCTACATTAAACAGGTGAATAGCCTTAAGTTTTGTGCAAATCCTACTTATAAGTGTAGGTGCAAACTTTTCTAGTTGTCGTATTTTTCGGCATAACTCATCAATCAATTTTGGGTTATCTTTATCATTAATTACCACCCCAAGAAGGCTGACTTTAGTTTCATTAAGACGGTTGATGGCCGACTGCAACATCTCCTCAGTAGTGGTGCCTGCAAGTACAACCAAAATGGAACTATCGCAGGCTGCAGCTATCTGTTCGGCTGGTAAGTTCTGTTGGTTAAACTGGTTTATGGCCCCTGCATCAATCAAAACCGTGTCGAATTTCGTCAACCATAGTTCGATTTGACTCTGCAATGAACCTGAACATTTCATTAACTTATTTTGACTATCAGAGATGCTGATACTAGTAAAAACACTTGAGCTATGTTTCATATTAACTAAGGATATTTGCTGGGTTTCCTTATCATTAACAATGGTATCAACCGCTAAAATTGGTTCAATACTGGGGTGATAGAGGTTTAAATCAACGATCAGTGTTGAGCGACCATTTAACAGGTTTCGTTGAGCCAACGCTGCCAGCAACGTGCTGCAACCTTCTCCTTCAGAAGTGCTCATTACCGCCATAGAGCGTATATTTTGGCGACACATCTGAAAATAGATTTGTGCCATCTCCTGATATCGCTGTAACTGGTCAGCAACACTGTATTCAACCGTGTCCATGTTCATGTCTGCCTCCAAATGTGGTCATGGTTTACAAAAGTCCAAGTAGCACAGCAATAGAGACCATCTGGAATATGTCGGTTAGGCTCTCTCTTGCTTTGACCAATGAGCTGTCATCTTTATTAGGAATGTAGATAGTGTCGCCCACTCGAATCAGTGGCAGCTTAGTAAAGTTGGCAGTACGGCTAAACTCTAAAAGATCAAAGCTGGTGGCTTGGTCTTTACAACAAGAGACATTAACGACTGTTATTTTTTCTAAATAGGCGTTATCTGTAGGGCCACCTGCTTCTGCCAGTAGATCCAAAATGGTCATGGTGTCATTAAATTGATAACGACCAGGACTATTGACTGCGCCAAGCACACGAATGGTGGTCTCTTTTGATTGACTTAACCACATTCTGTCTTTTTCTGGGATGTAGATACTGTCCCCAGTTTTGATATCAGGAAGTAAGTTCTCATCGCCAGTTTCAAAATACATGGCCAAATCCAGTTTACTGACTTTGGCTTTTACTTCACCTCGATGACTCACACGAATGTTGCGAATATCAGCGTTCTGAGTAGGACCATCTGCGGCAGAGAGCAGATCCAAAAATGACATATCGTTAGTGAAACGGTAACGCCCCGGTGAGCCAACTTGACCAAATATATAGATAGACTTATCCGCAGATTGACGTACCCATTGCGATTTATTGTCCATTGGGTCTAATGGCAGTTCATGTACTCGAATCACGGTACCCGCGATGATGGTAGGTAGAGCTTGAGATTGACCAGACGATTTGATGTAGCTGTCGAGATTAAAAATGACTTTTTGTTGCTGTTTACCTTGAGGAATCAACATCTCAATGGTGCTGGTGTCCGCTTTTGACGTTGGGCCTCCGGCATGCGCAAGCAGATCAAGTAGGCTCATCTCATTTGACCATTCGTAGCGACCTGGCTTTTCAACTTCACCAATCACATTAACGGCTCTGTTGGGTGAGATTTTTAACCAAGACTTTTCGTTAATGTCTGTTTTTTCAGGGATGAATATCGCATCACCCGGTCCAATAGAGGGGATATTAGTGACAGTACCGTCTGCATAAGCCGTCATATCAAAAGGGATAACCTTACCACTTGATTTGATGATTTTTATCTGTCTACTCTCGGCGAATCGGGTTGGACCACCCGCATTGGCCAGTACATCCATAAAGGTTGCGCCAGCTTTTCCCTCGTAGGCTCCAGGCTTAAATACTTCTCCCATGACGTACACGGTGTTTGAGCCCGCTTTTATCTCCTCCTCTTGGCGAGGGACAAAAACCGTGGCCCCTTGTTGCAAACTTGGCAGTAATTCGGCGTTTCCTGTGTCTAAATACCGTTTTAGATTAAACGTGGATGGCACATTGTTATTAATCACTCTGATCTGCTCGACCCCAGCATATCGGGTGACCCCTCCAGAGAGCATCAAGACATCAATGAGTGTACTTCCTTCTTTATAAGAGAACAGACCGGGACTGTTAACTTCACCAAAAATTTTAACCGCTAATTTTGACTCTGACGCATCCCCCGCGACACTCTGTTTAGCGGGATCAAATTCCACCTCAATGTTACCGGTGATAGGAGACGATGGGATAAAAAGGGTATCCAATGAACGAAGCTCTGGAAGCGTACGATTACTACCTGAATTGAGATAGGCTTTATAGTCAAATACAGTTGTTTTTTGCTCTCTGTGCAGTTGAAGTTTATCCAATTGAGCGCCAATTCGTAGTCCACCTGCTTCTCGGAGCGCCATCTGTATATTGGCACTGTTTGGCAGTACGACGGGCCCTGGGTTCTCTACATAACCATACACATAGATCAACAGGCGGCGTTCGTGAATGTAGACATTTAAATTAGATAAGTCCTGAAAAACCTTGCGAAGCTCTTTGGTGATGGTTATTTTCATCTCCTGTTCACTCAGATTCGCCACCTCAATAGCGCCTACTTCAGGTAAAATAACACGGCCACGTTTGTCAACAGCAAATTCGCCATTAAGAGACGCTTCACCGGGAAGCGCAACACGGATAAGATCGCCAACTTGTACTTTGATATCGGCATTGGCGTAACAAGTCGCACTCAATAGGTAAATGGTCAACAATAGGTATTTACTCATTGTTCTGTCCCTCTTTTAGGGTAATGCTCACTCTTCGATTGACTAAACGATTTTGTGGGCTGCTGTCTTCAAACAGTAACTCGTTCTCACCCATGGCAACAATTTCAAACTGTTTAGGGTTCAATCCTAGTATTTGTAAGTATCTCGCCACTTGCTTAGCACGGGCCTCAGAGAGAATGTTGTTATATTCACTGCTGCCGGTTGCATCGGTGTGGCCGTAGATTTGCAATTGATAGTTGGGTTGCAGTTTTAAAAGGGCAACTGCTTCGGCTAATCGACCTATGTATTTAGGGTTGAGCTCACTAGAGTTACTGCTAAATTGATTATCAGAATTCAGTAGGTTTTCGATGGTAGAGGCCATTTGAGTGGCAGATGAGCTCCCAATATGCGCAATGGAACAGTCACCTTCACTATTGACGGCGGTGAGCTGTTTTTCAAGTTGTTCAGTTTGTTGACGTTGAACCAGTAGTGTATTTGCCGCATCAAATAACATCTCAGCTTGTAATTCTCGAGCAATACGGTTTTCACGTTGTTTCAATTGTGAAACGGTTGCAGGGAAACACGCTTGAGCGCCGTTCATCACAAGCATCACTAAAAACTGGCGTTGCAGCTCGTAATCAAAACGCAAACCGTGACTTGCAGAGACAGGTTGATCGGCTTCAACTGGTGCAACTTGAGAGATGCTAAACTCTCCTGCACCACCTTTTCCAGCCTCAGGCCAACTAACACATCCGGTTAACAGGGTGATAGTGAGATAAAGCAGATTAACCTTTTTCATAGTCACTCCTTACTCTGCAGCCCAAGTAACAGGAATAGCTTGTGAGATGCGAAGTAATTCGAGCAGTTGCTTTGGTTGACCTTTCGCCCCAATAAGCTCGAGATGACGCTGACTGCCGTGTAGTCTTTTGTAAAGGAAGACGATGGCACCGATACCTGATGAATCAATAAAATCTACATTACTTAAATCAAGAACAACGTTGTCTGCTGCTGAGTTCATGATGGTCTGTTCTAACTCCTCTCTTACCTCTGTGATATTAAGGGAGTCAAAATCGCCATTAAGCCCGGCAACTATCTGATTGCTATTGTGTGTATCTCGTAGAATCATGTTCATAATATTTCCCTCAATGATTGGTTTCATTATTAATAGAGCAGTAATCGTGCCGAAAATAAGTCATTGATTTAATGAGGTTAAAATTATTTATTCTGATTATGAAGATAAAAAAATTGCAACCTGCATAGCAAGTTGCAAATTGAGAAAGAAAAAGAAAGCTTATTGACCTTGAGCCGTTACCATAATGCGTAATGTTTTAATTGAGATAAAGAGATCCATTTTAAGCCATAGGGTGATAGAGGTTAGATTGAGCGCGTATGAGTGGTCAAAGGTTAACTTAGATCGAACGTCTTCAATACAGGTGTCATACCCTTGACTGACTTGGGCAAGCCCAGTGATACCTGGCACCACGTTGTAGGTTCTTTCGGCAAAGTAGGGGATCTCTTTCTCAAGTTTGCCATACAACCCCGGGCGTTCAGGACGAGGGCCAATGATGGACATATCCCCCATCAATACATTGATCAGTTGCGGAAACTCATCAAGCCGCGTCTTACGTAAAAACATACCCACAGAGGTGATTCTTGGGTCGTTTTTTACCGCCCAAACGGCCCCTGTCTTTCTCTCTGCATCATTGACCATGGTTCGCAATTTAATCATATTAAACAAATGTGTATGATCACCTTCCGTTCGACCAATTCGTGTTTGGTGAAAAAACACAGGCCCCTTAGAATCAAGTTTGATCGCTAAGGCAATAAACGGTAAAAGCGGCATAAAAAGCAGCAGTCCAACTGACGAGAGAACCATATCCATCACTCGTTTACAGGCGATGACATTTGGGTCGATGTAGCTACAGTATTGTCTGTTCATGTCCATAGGATATACCTCGTTAGCTATTTTTTTGAATAAAGTGAGTTTCACGAGAGCGAAGGTATTCCATCGCACCGAGTAGATTTGATAGGTGACCACTGACAATGTATTGCGCTGTTTTAAAAATAAAGGGTGATTGTTTACCCCATAGGTAACCAACCAATGCACAGAGGTAAGCAGTCAGTTGCAAGATGAGAAGTACAGTAAAAAAGAGATTGCAGTCATACAAAAATCCATTTGAAATCAAACAGAAAATCATAAAGAGTGGCATTAAAACGCGTAAATATTTACCAGAGATAAAGATGATAGCCACCCGCGCACCAGCTTGACCTAATAATATCCTGTATAGCGTTAATAGTTGTTGAATATTCCCTGCTGAAATACGACGGCGACGATGGCTATCTTGTTCATCACTGGCTTTTTCAAGTTCAATCGCATTCATGTTTGGTAGGTAAATATTGCGATATCCCTTGGCAACAATCTGCATAGGCAATACGAAATCATCATTGATGATGGTTTCACTCAATGGAGTATAGAGTTCGCTTTTAAACAGATAGAGTGCACCATGGGCACCAAGAGTCGATTCAATATTAGCTTCACGTTGTTTGATATTGCACTGATATTGCCAGTAAACCTCTTCGCCAGTAGAGCCTGGATTAATGACTTGATAGTGGCTGCAAATCACCCCGATTGGTTTCTCAGCAGGATCGGCACGGTGCATATGTTGCGAGGCTATCAAAAAAGCATCGATTGAAATTAGGGCTGATACATCGGTTAATGCGACCCAATCACTCTCTACTTTTTCCATCATGTTATTAATGATTGCTACTTTACCAATGTTCTTTTCTAGGTTGATTAGTTCGACGTGTAGATGCCGATTTTCAGGCTGCTTTAGTGCACGTTTTGCTTTGAAGAAAGTAAGGTCGCTACATCCATCGCAAACAATATAGATGGTTAGTTTATTACTTGGATAATTCAGGCTGCCCAAGTTGTAGATTTTCGCCTCTATGTAAGCTTGCTCATTATAAGCGGGCATGATGATGCTGATGGACGGTAAGTGACACGATTTAATGGGTTTGTTTTTTTGTGTGTTTTTCTTCTTCCCCCAAAATTTAAGCAGCACGGGGTAGCCTACATGGTGATACACAATGGTAGCCATTGCAACCAATGTGAACAGTGGCAAATAACCATACTCAGTTGAATAGAAGAGATAATTCATCATCATAACCTCAATACTTAAGCGCTATGCTTAAGACGTGGTGGAATCGGTGTAGTGTGTCCGAACAGAGATAGATAGGCATTCACCGTCTGGTAGATATCCGCATTCTCTAGAATGAATTGACGTGAGGGCTCAGCTTTCTGACTGCACATAGAAGCGTCTAAGATACTACTGGCTAGCGCGCGACTGCTCCCTTTGGGAACTAAGGTTCCAGTGATAGGGCAGAGCGCTTCCTGGCTGCCGCCTGCGGTGGTCAGTACAACAGGGACCCCGCAAGATTGTGCTTCTAGTGGTGCTAGGGGCATTCCCTCTTCCAGTGAGGGAAGACAGAAGAGGTCGATGGCATGATAGAAACTTGGCATATCTTTCACGCGACCAAGAAGAAAAACTTGGTTGTGAAGCTCTAACTCAAAGATTTTCTGCTTAAGTTTGAGGTATTGAGAACCGAATCCAGCGATGACTAAAATAATATGCTTAGGCAGTCTAGTCATGGCATCAATGAGAATATGATGGCCTTTCTCTGGTTCTAAACGGCCACTCGAACCAACAATGTAGCAATTGTCAGGTAACTCAAACTGTTGACGTGCCTTCTGTTGGTTACCTAGCGTAAATTTATGAGTATCAATCCCATTGTGAATGATGGTGGAACCTGAATAGTTAAGATATTTTTCAATGTCTTCTGATACGGCATGAGCGTCAGCGACAACCGTTGGTTTTAACCAAAAATAGAGCTTTTGTTGAATGTTTCTCTGGTGGTCATCACGTAAGTACCATGAGTCGTGTTCGGTATGAACCAAGGTTGAAATCATGGCCATTCTAGCTGCAACCCCGGCATAAAAAAGAGGGCCAATGTGGTGGGTATGTACTGCAGTTGCTCTAAGTTGTTTAAACAATACTGCGAGCTTGAAGAACAGACTAGTATCAAATTTAGCCGGTTTATTAAGAAAAATAAGACGCTCTTTGATGTTTTCGAGTTTTGGCCAATACGTTAAGCTCTCTTCAAAACTGCCTTCTAAACAGACAATGTAAGTTTGATGATCTTTGGAGATAAAGTGGTTTAAATCTAAAACTAAACTCTCAATACCGCCAGGCTTTAAGTGTTGAATCACTTCAACGATACATGGTGATTTCATACGAGTACCCTCTGTAGAGATAAAATAATTTAGGGAGTTAATAACAATAGAATTGCATAGAGCGTGCCATGTATAAGTCACTGATTTATTGTGGGTGAATGCGTATTTGTAGGGTTTTCTGAGTTTGGGATTGCAGCTTGCAAAGCAGATTGCAAGCTGATATTGACTCCCATCTCGTTAAGAAGAAACTTGGGCCTGAATTGGAGGAATTCGAGCCAGTGTCGGTGTACCAGCAATGTTAAGAATCTGAGATTTGCGGCGAATGGTTGAATCGGATAGTTCAATTAACAGGGCAAGCCCAGAACCAAGCGCGGCCCCTGAAAAGAGACCAAGTATTAAGTAGGTCAACAACGATAAATTGGTAGGCACACTTGGAGTAAAAGGAAGATCAATGATTTTGATGCGCTTCTCTTGTTCATAATCACCCAAGGAGCTAGTAATTTTTGCCATTTCAAAACGTTTGGCAAGGTCATTGTAAAGCTCACGCTTCACCGAAATGTCACGCTCAAGTTGAACCAACAGGCGTTCATGTTCACCAAATTGATTGATTTGCTTAAGCAGTGGTGTGAGCAGCTCTTTCAATCGCTTCACTTCCTCTTGTAAACTGCTTACTTTACTTCTGGCCAATTGCAGGTTTTCCAGCTGGGAAATTAACAAAGGCTGCGATTGCTTGCTGTCACTATCAATTGAAACGGTATTAGCAATATCCCATAACTGATCGCTGTCGATAGTATGATTATCTTGGCTCAGCGACTGTTGGCGTTCGTTCTCTAACATAGTGAGCTGACGTAATATGCCTTGAACTCTACTGTGACCATCTGTGTAACTTGCTCTTAGAATAGCCAATTGGGATTTAAGATTAACGATCTGCTCTTCTAAGCGGCCAATGACCGGATTGGTTTTTGACAGTTGTAGGTTTAAACCGCCAAGATTTTTTTTCGCTCCAGCCAGTTCTGACTCTTTTTCGGCCAGTACTTTTTGTAACTGAGTTAATCGAGAAACATTACTTGAGTGCAATTCAGGCAGCTCTGTCGCGTTCCGATTCTTGTAGTCAGCGAGGCGCTGTTCCGAAATGACCAAATCGGCCTCACGCTCTTTAAGCAGTGTGGCTAAAAATTGAGTCGAGTCTTTCATAGATGAGCGCTCTGGAGCCAAAAGCTGATCAATAAAGTGGTGGCTAATAACACTGAGTGTCTCTTTGATGCCATCTGGGGTACTGGCTTCAACGTCAATACGTATTAAGTCTTTGCCCGCCATCGTTAAAGTAAGGGATTGAGAGAGTTTGTTGATAGCCTGCTCATACTCTTGAGCTGAAGAGTTATCAGTAATAAATCCACGTTCTTTAGCTACTGCACCGAGAATATGTCGACTGTGAAGCAGTGTTTGTAACGCCGCCATACGCTCCTTTAGCATGGCAGAGACAGAAAAATCCTGTAAAAATGGATTCATTTTTGATGTCTCTTGAATCAACATACTGGTGTGTGATTGGTAATTTTTTGGCGTCAAAGTAGCAGCCACAATGCTTAATATTGGCATTAAAAGTATACTGATGACTAAGGTGTACCTTTGACGCCACGCCCCACACATAAACAGATAGAGTCGTGCCGATAAGCTGCTCTTTGGAGTACTCATAAATCACCTAACCAGTGTTGAAGTGTTATCGCTTTTTCCTGCCAGCTCTGTTTCTCTACTTGACGTTGAAGAGAACGTAGCGCTAAAGATATGTGTGTCGATGAGTCTTGTGCGGCTTTAAGAGCTAATACCATTTGATCTGGGCTTCTAACTTGGGTAACGCCTGTTTTATAGGGCTGCAAAGCAGGAAATGGGGTGGAGATGATTGGTTTTCCGACCAGAATATACTCCTGGAGTTTTAGTGGGTTGCATGCCCTAATCTGCTGGTTATCAATAAAGGGAAGCAGCGATGCGGTCCAGTGCTGACTGTAACAAGCAAGTTGGTTATGAGGTTTACTGCCAAGCCAAATGAAATTAGGTAAACGACGTAATCGGGTAATATCCGTTTCAATATTGCCAATAAAAACAAAATGCCAATTGGGCAACCTTGCCATCACTTCACTGAGGAGAGCTTGATCTAACCAACTCGAAATGGAGCCATAGAAGCCAGCGATCGGCTGCCCATCATTGGGAAGATCTAATGCTCTGCTTGCCGGGGTCATAAACTCTTTACAATTAACGCCGTGAGGTAATAACCGAATCTTTTTATTACAACCGCAGCGCTGAACCAAAAGATGGTAGATAGCGACACTGGCAGCAATCACTAAATCTGCTTTTTCGAGTAATAATTTTTCTCTGGCGATAACCGTTTGATGGTCGACGCCAGTTAATGCGGCAAAGTCATCACCAGCGTAGTAAATCACCCCTTTTGAAGGGAGGGCCAAAATGGTGTCAATGGCGGTAGGCAGAGAGGTCCAAATAAGTGTCTCTGTATCAATTGAGGTTTGGTTCGAGATCTGTTTAGAGAGTAGGTGCGCAGCCAATTTTCGTATGGGCCTTGATTGTGGTGCCGGTAAGGTCTTTGGATAAATCAGATTCGATGGCCCGCTGTTGTCAGTTTGGTGTTTAATAGGCTTCACACGATTTGAAGGGAACATTGCGACGACCTTTCGGACGAGACGTTTCGCATCTCTAGCGGTGATCTTAGGGCGACGTAGGCCAATCGAATTGACCCAATCAATATGGTAATCATGGTGTGAGATCAGTTGACTGATTAAGTGTTGAGTGCTGCTTGGCAGTCCGCCCCAATCTTCTCCAAACACAAGCATTGAACGTTGATTTTGATTGTTAGTCTGCATAAGTCATCCCATTTAATCATTACAGTTCCCTTTGGGTATTGCATGAAATGAGCCAGTTTACAGCTGGATAAATCAATGGCTTACCAGTAAATCCTCAAGGGAAAGTGAGCTTGAAAGGTAACAATTCGCAAAGTGAGAGTGAAATTTGCATTATGCACAACGACCGGTACGGCTGGTAGAACGAATATGGGTGCGGCACCACTGTCCTAAAGCAATCACAAGGGCAGCTAAAATGTAGATTGGCCAAGTGAAGCCTTGAGTTAAAAATGTTCCGGATACGACGGTCCCTGCCAGTCCAGCTAATAGAGCTTGTGCAGACATGTAGATATCAGCAGGCACTGTGGCGCGGTTTTTTTCGATTAGGGATAATGAACGACGACAAGAGGAAATCAGAACGGCGATAAGGTAGATAAATACCAATAATCCTAAAAATCCCGTTTCAGCCAAAATTCCAAACCAGGTACTGTGAACCGCATGGTTGAGTCCATCCCAATGGGCGCTGTAGTAGAAATAGTTGTAGTAAAAATTATCAATACCCACGCCCGTTAATGGGTTATCAACGGCCATTCTAAATGCGGCCTGCCACGCATAAAGACGGCCCATAGATGACTCATCAACTCCGACTTCAGTATTGCCTCCAAAACTGCGCTCAGACATTTGGGCCATGACAAACATACCAGCGGCCACGACCATACCTAATGAAATAAGTAGGGCTTTTGATTTTATATTTCGATAAGCAAAAACAGCAAAGACAGCCAAAATGCCTAACATGCCCCCCCGACTCTGAGTCGCTAATATCGCCAACAAGATTAAGATGATACCAATGCCACCTAGTAGCCTAGAGAGAGGAGTCATACGTGGAGAGAGGAGTAAACTGGTTGCAAATGCAGCAGGGAACATTAATACCAAAGAGAGATCGTTCGGATCGCCAAGCACTGACCCAAAGTCTCTTCCTATGGTAACGCGACTCCCTTCTACCAGACCAATTCCAGACACCTTGTTCATTAAAGCCACTACCGCGACCAAGCTCCCTGAAATGACATAAATTCTGGCTGAATACGCAAAATGTTGTTGTTCACGAGTGAGTAGTAGTATCGCAAACGACATCAGAGCGATTTTCCAGTAGATAGCGGTGAAATAGGTTAACGCCACCGGACGATTTCCCGCCATGACCACGCCAATGGCAACCAAAATAAAAAACAGAGACATCACGGTCTGTTCATGCGTCCAATAAATATCAATCTTTTTCGTTACCACTAAATGCCACAGCAATGCACACATTGAACCGAGAGAGAGCATCAACGGGATTTTTAAAGAGTAAAGAAAAGGCAACGCTTCGTGAATGCGAAAGAAAGAGAACACCACAAAGAGGGTGATCAATAAAAAGGTGGCGTTAATGGTAAACAGAAACGCCAACGGCAACAGTGCGACGACAACTACCATGTAGGGATTAGGAAGTAGGAACCAGCCGGCAGAGACAAATAAGCAGCAGCTGAAAGTAAGGAAATAGTGATGTTTTCCCATTTTACTGCTCCTGACTAATGGTGGTACCAAGGCGTTTTTGTATTGATGACCAAGCAAGAAATGAAAAGAGGGTCAAAAGAGATAATGAGAAAATAAGCACCATTGACATTGCCTCAATGTGAGGCGTATACATGATAAAACTAATGCCTAATAGCGAGGCAATCACCACTCTACGTAATGGGTACGGCAAAGGTAAAAATCGTTGACTGAAATAGTAGAACAACATAACCCGCATGCACTGAGCCACTAATAAGCCGACTAATACCCAATAAACCACCGAGAGTGCGTCGCTAGCAATCCACGCTGCACTCACCCACATCAACGAACTGCCGCACAGGGAGGCACTAAGGTTAATGTAAAATTGATGGGTGGTGGAGTGTTGACAAAAACAGCCAATATTGACCAGTTCAGTGGCCTCTTTAAACAACATGATAAGCAAGAAAAGAGGAATGAAATCGGCGGCTAAAGCATACTGAGGTGGAAACAGCCAGGCGATAACAACAGGAGAGAATAGAGCAATCTGCATACAGATAAACAGCATTAATGACAAACCAGCAAGCTGGACCTGCAGTGCTTTTTTATGTCCTCCTGGGCTAGCAAGTACTGTAAAGCGTTTAGGGGCCCACCACATGGTAAAAGGTTGCAGCAGCAGTACGGCACCCAAAGAGAATTTAGCGGCAACCGCGAAGCTGGCAAGCAGATCCAATTGACTGTAGGCAGCAATCAACCAGCGATCTAACCCCATTAAAGGAAAGTTTGCTAAACCACTACCAATAACAGGCAACGCGTAGAGAATAATTGGCTTCAGGGTATGTGTGTCTAAGGTAATGCCACTGGTGCGGAATTGCAAAATGGCTAAACCAACAGCTTGGAGGACCGCCGCAATTAATCCGGCTACTAGCACCGCGGTTATGCCACCAATAACATGCATAAATAGAATGGTGAGCATGGCGTGAAGAACCGCTCTACCAGCAGTAAAAAGAAAGAAGAGGTTGGCTCGATCGTTGAGTCTCAACCAGCCCAGTGGGACGGCAATGCAGGACTCTAAAGCCACTTGAGCGATAATCAATTGAATATGCAGCTTGTCAGCACTACCAGGAAGCAACCACTGAGAAAGTTGAGTGAGAAGAGGAAAAGAGAAGCACACTAATAAAAACACACAGAGACACAACCCATAAAGAGTAGCGGCAACTTGCCGCTTATCCTCATCTGACTCTGCAAACCCAACGTATTTATAGAGGGTCTGCTCAAGCCCGGCGGCGAACACAATACTGCCTAAAATCGCCAGTACCGTTAATGTCTCCAGTTGACCAAACTCAATCTGTGAGAGCTGTGTGGCTAACCAAGGGAGCATCAATAACGACACGCCTTTCATCAGTGCGATACTGGCACCAAAATAGAGAGTCTGTTGCAAAGCAAGATTGCGCTTCAGACTAAGCAACAGGCTGATAGGTCGCTTTGGGCTAAACATAACGTTCAGTACCGCTGTGTTCTGCATAGCTGATTTCGGTCACTTTTTCAATTAGGTGGTGGTAACAGTGCTCTGTGGTATAAGCAGATTTGGCCATTACCATTGCCCGTTTACCTAATAGGTGAGCCAAATCAGGGTTATGTTGTAATGATTGCAGCTTACAAGCGAGGTCAACAAAATCACCAGGTGTATACTTTAAGCAGTGGTAGCCATCGACTAACTGCCTATCCCACCATGCATCATCGGCAGGGATCACCGGACATAATCCAGCAGCCATCGCTTCTAAAATAGAGAGTCCGAAGGGCTCAGAAGTGCTGGTCGAGACAAATATTGAGTGTTGAGAACGTATTTGGTCATACGCTTCAGGATTGTCGTACCAAGTAATGTTCTCAATATCTTGAGGGGCGACATCCGTGTCAAGAGGGGTTGATTTTGGTCGAATGTAACAGACCGAAGTCGAGATGCGCCTTGGCATATTCTCTAGGGCAAGTAACAAAAGGGAGAGACCTTTCCATTTGAGCAGCGACGCTGCCCACAACACAGACATGCTTGTTTGGTCATGTTTGTAGGGTTGTGGCCAATGATGGCTAGGCAAACCATTGATCATGATCTGGTAACGGTCTTGGGTAAACAGGTCATTGATCTCACTGTCATCAAGAACACTAGATAAACAACGCGCAATAGAGGATTGAGCTGATGGCAAGAAGAAGACTAAATCGGAAGCGATGAGTGCTCTAGCGACCAGTTTTGATTTGGCTATCGGACCATGAATAAGCTGCAATACAGGGAAAAGGCGACCGTATTTTGCCATATGGAGCGCAAAGTCGACCGATGGACATGACGCACCAATAGCGAGTTGAAAAGGCCCTGTAGTTATGCGTAATAATAGTAATTGAAGTGCCATTAAAAAATGGCGAACCAGATACCAGTAGCCCGATTCACTATTAAGTAATCGGCTGAATTGCCACAGTGAAACGGTATGGCAATTGTCTCTATTTTCGGTGAAGGTCTGCCAATGTTCAGGGTAACTGGTCAACACATAACAGTGATAACTATTAGGCAAACAATCAAGAAAATGGGCGGTGGCAATTTTAGAACCACCTTGTGAATTAATGGGGTCAAAAATCAAAATCTTAGTACGTTTCATAACGAACACCTCTATTTATTAGAAGGTTGGCTCTGGGGAAAAGTCAGTCTGAGTAGCACTTGCGTTGCACGGCGAAATGCAGTGGTTACTTGATGAAATTTAGGCACAAAGTTGAATGCGGTTTGACGATATTGTGGGGCTAACAGCTGAGAGTACACCGCACACATCTTTGAAGCGTTTCTATGTATATCGAAATACTGATGCGCACGTCGATACCCTGCATGGGCAAGACTACGGCTAAACTCTGGATTGAGATAACAGCGTTTGATGCTTTGATATAGCTGTTTAATATCCCCTTCTTTATAGAGTAATCCATTATGCTCGTGGTTAACCACTTCGCTGATACCACCCACATCGGGAGCTACAACGGGCAGTTTTGCCACGCCAGCTTCGGTAAACACTAAACCGAAGACATCTTCACGTGTTGCCGACACAAAAAGGTCTGCACTATTTTTCATCTGTGCAACCACTTGGGTCTGTTCACCACAAAAATGAACGCGTTTACTAATACCCAGCTTTTTACTCAAATTCATCAACTTTTTCTTATCGGGGCCTTCACCTAGTATAGCTAAATGTATGGGGCGACCCTCTTGGGCAAAAAGATAGAGAACATGGAGCAGGTTATCGACGCCTTTACGATGAATTAACGATCCGACCGTCACCATTAAATAGTCTGACTGTTTAAGACCCAAAGATTTCTTCAGTGGGGTAGAGCGTTGAAACTCGAGAAGTTGAGTATCGATGCCATTACTGATTTTAGTGACGTGGTTCGGTGAGAAACCATCGTCGAGGAGCTGAGTGGTGACAGCGTCACTTACTCCGACTGCCATGCTGACAAGTGGAAGGCCAAACATCCAACGTTGATAAAGTGGATATAAAGAGTGTAAGTGAACCATCATAGGAAGATGGAAGTTACGTGCTAATAGGGTTGAAAGCCAAACAGGAGCGGCATTATTGGCGTGAACCAAGCGGATTCTGTGTTGACGAACAATGTCACAGCCCATTAAGACGTTTTGAATAAGGTGCAATGAAGAGAGGTTGCTTCGATATGTCTTTATGCCAAGTGCTTTGGCCTCTTGCTGCATTTTCTCTTGATTGCACCATAAAATGGGTTGAAAGTGAGCAGGTAGATGCTGCATTAAATCAAGTAGGCAGCGTTCACTTCCGCGAATCCAGTTCTCACCAAAATGTATGAATAAGATCGCTTTCTTTCTCTGTCTAATCATAACCATTGTCCTACTGAAAGTGTTACTAAAAAGACAGCAAGAGTGAGGCCATAATTGTTTTCGTTATTTTCCAGTGTCTTAGGGTTATTACCTTATGAATATTGAATTAAAAATTGCAAATTGCATCGCATTAAACGATTACGCCACTCGATATAGGTTAAGCAGTTGAGGCAAAATCGCCTGATCAGAAAAACCCTGACGAACGGTCTTTTGAGCAGCTTGTTGATATTGGCGTCGCTGAGTCGGTAATTGATTCAGATAAGCAAAAAGGGCATCTTGAAATAACAGCACCCGCTGGTCAGGGATCAACCAGCCATTATTTTCGTTCTTAATCAATTTGTTGAGGGAGCCAACATTAAAACCGATCACGGGAATGCCTCTAGCCATCGCTTCAATCGCCGCCATCGGCAATCCTTCAAAGCGAGAAGGCATGAGAAGTACACCAACATTCGACCACTGTTTACTCATATCTTGCTGACCGTGAAAAGTAACGTTGTCGGTCGCTGCATGTTGTAGCATCTCTCTTTCAGGGCCGTCACCATAAATATCAAAGTGAGTTTGCGGCATATTTTTGGCTAATGTCAAAATCCGGTCGGCGCCTTTTTCGTAACTTAAGCGGCCAACAAACGCCACATTGCCACCTTGACTGATGGGTTGTTTAACATTGGAAAGGAAATTATTGATCACTGTCGTTTTAAATGGAACGGAGTGAGCAATGGGCTCACTGACGGCAATCCTTTGAGTGGATAAAAAAGAGCTGTAGCGATCAATAAGATCGTAAATGGCTAATTTTCCTTGTTTATTTTCGCCAGCGTGGAAGCTACTGATCACTGGCACAGAGTGGATAATTCCCATGAGTCGACCCACAATGCCCGCTTTGTAACCATGTGTATGCATAATGGATGGAGGTGAACTTTTAAGCAGCTGATTAAGGCCAGAAAAGGTGTTGTGAAGTGAAATGTATGGCAGGCCAGCTTTGGAAAGTGCAGTGGCAAGGGGATGTTTTTCAGGGTATTTTTTTAAGAAAATGATGTGGACTGGGTGTTGCTCTTGCTGCAACGCTTTTGCCAATTGAAGGATATGACTCTCGATGCCGCCGAAGTGTCTACTGTCGATTAATAACCATATTGTCTGTTTCATGATACTGTCCCGCTGTTATTACCTTGGTTAAAAACCCAGCATAATTGATGCCATTTTCTAATATTTATGGCCAGCGAGACCAAAAAAGTCAGCAACAAGGCTGACTTTACCAATGAAACAAACAGTTAGTGATTAATAGCGGATGCTCACTTGATGGGCACTGCTGATAGCATCCTTCACTGCGCTATCAATATCTTGACGGCGAGTAATAGAGACACCTAAACGGCGGCAACCATCGATATCTGGTTTACCAAACAGCCGAACTTGAGTTTGCGGCTGCGCCAGCGCCTTGGCAACACCCTCAAATTGAATATTGGTTGATGTACCATCACCCATAATAACGGCAGAAGCACTCGGTCCGTACTGCACTACTGAGTTGATAGGCAATCCAGTAAATGCACGAACATGAAGTGCAAATTCAGACAGTTCTTGAGATATTAACGTCACCAAACCAGTATCGTGTGGGCGAGGGGAGACTTCGTTAAAATAGATGTTGTCACCTTTAATAAATAGCTCAACCCCAAACAACCCATATCCACCCAAGGCGTTGACTACTTTTTCAGCCGCTTGTTGAGCATGTTGTAATGCAACTTCTGTCATGGCTTGTGGTTGCCATGACTCTCTGTAATCACCGCCCTCTTGGCGGTGGCCGATTGGCGCACAGAAATGAATACCATCCACGGCGCTGACGGTAAGCAGAGAGATTTCATAATCAAAATCAATAAACCCTTCAACAATGACACGACCAGCGCCTGTACGCCCGCCTTCTTGTGCGTAGTCCCAAGCCGTTTGAATATCGGCTTGAGTTTTAATGACACTCTGTCCTTTCCCCGATGAACTCATGACTGGTTTTACGACGCAAGGAGTCCCTACAGATTGAACCGCAGCGGTAAAGTCATCAAAGTTGTCAGCAAACTGATAAGCAGAAGTAGGAATATTGAGTTCTTCAGCTGCTAGGCGACGAATTCCCTCACGGTTCATGGTAAGTTGAGTCGCACGTGCAGTGGGTACAATGTTGACACCTTGTTGTTCCATTTTAAGCAGAGAGGCGGTAGCAATGGCTTCAATTTCGGGCACGACATAATGCGGCTTCTCTGCAGCGATTAAGCGTTCTAATGCTTCACCATCTAACATATCCAAAACATAGCTTCGATGTGCTACTTGCATTGCTGGGGCATTCTCATAACGATCAACGGCAATGACTTCAAGACCGAGACGTTGACATTCGATAGCCACCTCTTTACCCAGTTCGCCTGATCCTAGAAGTAAAACCCGGGTTGCATCCGTTGATGTTGCTGTACCAAACATATAAAACCTATATAGATAAATAAAATGTGTTGAATTCAAGAAGTGGAGGCAAATAATACGGCATTTTTTTAAGGACGCAATCGATTGCGTTAAATTTCAAAAAAAAGACCAGCAACTCAACATTACTGGCCAAACTGTGCAACAGCACCTACAAACTATTAAACATTTTTAAAGAGTAAGATACTCCATTTCAATATCTGGGTTTATTGCCTCGAGTGTGCCTTGGGTGTCAACGAGGTGGCTAACAGCAGCATTGGTACGTTCAACCAGTGCGACGGCACGGATATTATTGAAAGAGCTTCCTGACATATTCATATTCACCAAGGCCACTTGTAGAGGTGGTAAGCTTGGGTTGAATGCTGCATTTTCTGCGTACATCCCCATGAAGATCTGGCCGTCAGCGGTTTCAATTGCCACGCCACTGACGTTGTGACTGTATGGGGCATGACTCTTATTGGTGGCAGAAAGCGCGGCGATTATCAATGGATGATCACTTTGACAAGTCAACTGGTGATCAACCGTCGCCATTAATGGTGTCGTTATGTCGAGGTCAGAAGGGCCAAAAGATTCAGGAAGATAAGCTTGTAAGGTTTTTTGCTCACGTTCAGGCAACTGTATGGTGAGCTCTGATGCTGTACTCAGTTCGTTCATGAATTGGCGGCAATGGCCGCAAGGACTAAAATTGATGGTCATATCCGAGATGCCCGTTTCACCATTCACCCAGGCGTAACTGATAGCAGATTGCTCGGCATGGACCGTTTGACCTAACTGCAACCCTAGAATTTCCATATTGGCACCAAAATAGAGGTTGCCAGATAAGCCACGCGCAATGGCTCCTACATAGAAATTGGAAATAGGAGCCACAGAATAAGCGGCAGCCAATGGAAGCATGGCCAAACGCAAGTCTCGGTCAGGCAAACCACTTTCATTCAGTAGCTGCTGAAACTGTGCTTTGGTGATCACCGAGCGAAACTCGGCACTAAGAACAATGGCAGAAACAGAAGCTTGAATGGAGCTAGGAAGCGCAGCAACCGCATCGTTAAGACGTTGATGAAGAGTAGATTGTTGTGATACAGACATAACGGCGTCCTTTTGAATATGGAGAAACAGTGTAACCACAGAGTTTCAATATTCCAGTGACGCACGTCACATATAAGTGATTGTTGTTGCATTGAATATCTACAAATGAGAGATATAGCGCAAACAATTTGCACCTTATGAATTTAATTCCTCATAGATGTCATTCATAGGTATTGATTCATGAGGGTTAACAGTGAAAAAATCACTGGTGCAATTAAAGAGGTAATGACACCGCAGATCACCATAGCTAAAGAACTGAATGCACCGTCTTTAGCATGTACTTCAACGGATTTAGCGGTTCCTAACCCATGAGAAACACAGCCCATGGTGATTCCTTTAGCCACCGAGTTGTTGATATTGATCGCTTTATAGATTGGGTAGGCGAATATTGATCCGGTAACACCAGCAATGATAACTAGAATAGAAGCAATGGCAGGCTCTCCCCCTAACTGTTCAGCAATGGCCATTGAGATAGGAGTAGTGACTGATTTAGGCAAGATAGCTGCCACAAGGTGCATCTCGGCACCAAGCAGTATAGCAATCACACCAGAAACCAACATCGACATAAAACAGCCAACTGTGCAGGTAAATAGGATCAATTTCCAGTGCGCACGAATAGCGGGAAGCTGTTCATACAATGGATAAGCCAGAGCCACCACAGCAGGTTGCAACAGATAGTGGATAGGGTAATTATCCCTAAAGTACGTATCGTAAGGAATGTCCAATAACAACAAGGTTGGAATAATGATGAACATGCTTATCAAAAACGCACTATTAAGTGGGTGTGGGTATTTACGGGCAAAAGCACGAGCGAGATAAAATACAACCAGAGTGAGTATGATCCACATGTTACTTACTGCCCCCTTCGAGTTTTTGAATCAGTAGGGCTAAAAACACAATCATGATTAAAGTGCCACCAGCGGTGCTCACTAATATTGAGAGCGCATTTTGTTGTAACAGATCCAGGTGGTCAATCAAACCAACAGAGACTGGAATGAATAACAGCATCATACTTCGAACCAACAATACCGAGCTCTCTTTAGCCCAACTTGGTTTGACGATCCCTGATGCTAAAAAGAGAAACAGGAGTAACATACCGATGATGCTACCGGATATGGCCAATCCGGTAACATTTTGAAGATAATTGCCCACAAGAAGGCAAGCCATCACGATGGCAAAGGAACGCAGATACTTAACTATAATCACAGCAAACTCTTATCGATGAGGTTGATTATGAGGCGATGTTCTCTACATATTGATATAGAGAGGTAAGAATTTGGATATTCTTCTCATTGCCTTCATTTTCTGCAAACTTTTGTTGCAGGTTTTCCATGTACTCAGGAAGGTGTGTTTCATAGTAATCACGCAGATAGTTAGCCCAACGCATCTGCTCTTGTTCATCTAAGGTGTCAGGGAAATTGCGGGCACGGTAGCGAAACAACAGCGGCTTTATTCGAGGGTCTTCGACATTCAATTCAAAATCGATCAATTGTGATGGAGATGAGTTTCGAATGATATCAATGGTCGTTTTATCTGCGTTAGAGAAGAAACCACTGTACAGCTGAGTATCTACATTATTATCATTTTCGTATTCACGTTCAATAGCAAATAGCTGAATTAATTTTTGGCGAATCTCTGGGTTTTGTTTAATCAGGGCTAAATGGCTTAAACAGGCTTGACGGTCAATCCCTATGGTTTGGGCATTTTCAGCGGTAAGGGTTTTGGCAGGAGCTAAGATAGGGCACTTATTTAAATGAACCAACTTAACCGGAATCGGAAGTTCACCAGGGGCCAAATCAGCACGCTTGGTGTACATTCTTTGTTTTATCTCATCAACAGAGAGTTCTAACAATGGAGTTGGATCCATGGCGACATTCACGGTGATCACCGCATTGTTATTACTAGGATGCCACGCAACAGGAACAATCCAAGAGGTATTCGAGCACTCAGTACCAAACATCCCGGAGACATGCATCAGCGGGGTAAGATTAACAATATCAACCAGCTCATTCAGCTTTCTCTTGTGACGCATATTCAATAAATAGTCGAACATCTTTGGCTGTGCTTGTTTGAGCTTTTTCGCTAATTCGATCGTTGCATGAACATCCGCCATGGCATCATGCGCATTGGCATGTTCAATATCATTTTCTAGCGACAGCTTTTCCAGTCTAAAGCTTGGTTTTCCTTCTTCGTCTACAGGCCAGTTTATGCCATCAGGGCGCAAAGCATACACCGCGCGCATTACATCAAGTAGATCCCAACGAGAGTTACCGTTTTGCCAACTCCACGCATATGGGTCAAAGAAGTTACGGTATAAGGTATAGCGAGTCACTTCATCATCAAATCGGATATTGTTATACCCAAGAGAGCAGGTATTGGGTGTAGCAAACTCATTGTGGATTTGTGTAATAAACTCTTGCTCAGTTAACCCCTTCTCAATGGTTAATTGAGGCTTAATACCGGTAATTAGCGCCGCCTCAGGAGAGGGAAGGTAATCGGCCGGTGGTTTACAATAGATCACCAACGGCTCACCAATGATATTGAAATCCATATCAGTACGAACCCCTGCAAACTGGCAAGGCCTATCTTTCGCCGGGCTAACGCCCCAAGTTTCGTAATCGAAGAAGAAAAAGCTAGGTTGATGATCGTTTTTCATACAGAAATCCAAAGGTTAGTGCCGATATAAGGTATTAGAGCATTTGTGATAGAAGCTGGCAATTATTGTAGAAGCAGAGAAGTCGAATTGTTTTAATTCATTGTGTACTAAATAGGAATATCTAGCCCAACCTTAACCTCTTTCATCACAACATTGGTTTGGAACTTATGAACGGTCGAGTCGTTTAAAAATAGCTCTCTAGTCACCTCTTCATATTTCATCATATTTTCGGCTGTGATGATTAAAACAAAATCATTATCTCCAGCTACGTAATAGCACTGTTGTACTTCAGGGCATTTTTCAATTTTATTCCTAAAGCTGTCGATAATTGCAGCGCCGCCCCTGACCATCACAACTTCTACGATCACCGTGACAAATCCACCAATTTCAGCACCATTAAGAACGGCAATCTCTTTTTGAATAGCACCAGATTGACGTAATTTTTTAATCTTACGTTGTACTGAAGTCGCTGACAGCCCTAATTCAAAGCCAATCTCTTCGGTGGTTTTTCGTGTGTCTGTTTGCATTATTCTCAATATTTGACGTTCAAACTCATCCATTTGCAGAAAACCTTCAGTTATTAAACTAAATAGCCGAAAATCGGCTCTATTTGATGATTTTAGATGCAACTCACAGCCTTTGTAAATCTAAAATAGAGACAAGTTTTAAAAGCATTAAATGGAGAGAAAATGGAACAGATTAAAAAAAATGTCATTTTGGGCGTTGGATTAGGTTTGGTTGCTTCATTTATGTGGGGCAGTTGGCCAGTAATATCGAAATTAGCGACGATTCAACATCTATCTGGTGTTGATATTACGTTACTGAGGTTCTTGGTAGCAGGGGCCATTTTGTTGCCTGTGCTTTTCTATCGTTCGATTTCACTTCGTACAATAACAACAAAAGGAGTGCTACTTGCCATAGGTGCTGGTGCGCCCTATGTTCTATTAGCGACCACAGGCCTGCAAGTCTCAAGCAGTGCACACTTTGGGTTGATTACCCCAAGCACTATGCTTCTTTTCTCAACACTGGGTAGCGTTCTTTGGTTTAAAGAATCAATGAAACCATCAAAACTGATTGGGATACTATTTATCGTAATAGGCGTTGCTATTATTGGAGGAAGTAGTGTCGGTACCGCTAGCACTTCAACATTGATGGGGGATGTCATGTTTATCGGCTGTGGGTTACTGTGGGCTTCATACACATTGTTATGTAAATATTGGGAACTTAACGCATGGGTTGCCACCGCGTTAGTTTCTGTGGTATCTGCACTCTTTTGCTTTCCACTTTTTGTAATGAATATCAGCAATATGATTGAACGAATCCCTATTGAAGGTTTGATTATGCATGGGGTATTTCAAGGTGTATTAGTGGGAATTGTTGCGCTCTATTGTTATTCAAAAGCAGTATCAATCCTAGGGGCAACTCAAGGGGCGGTTTTTGCCTGCTTAGCGCCACCAGTATCATTACTCCTAAGTGTGTTTTTACTTGACGAACCACTTGAAATAACCGCTGTTATCGGCCTAATCAGTATTTGTTCTGGAATGCTAATTAGTTTACGTGTCATTACACTGAGAACAAAAGGTGATAAAAGGTTGCAAACTGTTCGGGTGCTAAAATGAAGAGAGTGTTAAGTAGATAGTACTTGGCATTGGAAATACTAATTAATGAATCGATTTCTTTACTTTATACATAGCCAAATCAGCAACATGTAGTAGCTCATCAAAAGAAGTACCGTCTTGTGGAAATTGAGCACGACCAATACTGGATGAGATACGAAGCTGTTGATCGTTAAGCTCGAACGGGGTATCGATTACCTTGCTGATATGAGTAATCAGCGGATCAATACCCTCGGTTGAGATTGAGTTTGGAATGATAAAGACAAATTCATCACCGCCAATACGAGAAAACATACCAATGTGGTTAAAGTAGGCTTTCATTCTGTCAGAAAGGGCGATCAAAAGTTTGTCACCAACACTGTGTCCAAACTGATCGTTCACTTGTTTGAAACCATTCAGATCCAAATAGAGCATATGGAAGTAGGTACTGTTATCCACGGAGTATTGAATCATGGTGTTAACGTGCTCTAACAACATTCGTCGGTTGGGCAGTTGTGTCAAACCATCATGAAGGGCTAAATATTCAATCTCATCTTTTTCATCTTGCAAGCTATCGTGCAGCTCAATAATCTTATTATGACTTATGCTATTGGTGACCGCGATTGTGAGGTAGTTAGTGATCCCTTGTAGTAGGGAGACCAATTGTGGGTCAAATACATTCGCATCGACACTTTGAAGAGTGAGCACACCAATCGGAGAGTCATTCATACTAATAGGGATAAAAATGGCAGAGTGCATACGAATATCACCGATCTCAAGATCGGAGGTAGTGAGAATCTCATCCCGGCCTATTAATACCGTCTCCTGTTGAATAAAGCAGCGTGCATTAAAGCTGATCGCCTCAATAAGTGGAATCTGATAGGGAGATAATTGCTCGTCAAACTCAATAGCATAATCAAAATCTAAACCGTTCTTTAGTGGATTATGAATGCCAAGACATAGAGCACTGACGTTCATCACTTCGGAAACGGCAGTGTATAATTTGGAAATCACCACCGTCATATCAAGACTTGAGGCGAGGTCTTGGCCCAGTTTTTCGATCAATAGGAATCGATTATGAAGTGTTTGTAGCTCTAAGCGCATTTCACGTTCTGAATCGACTTTTTGCTTCAAATCGTCAATGCGGTTTTTCTGTTTAAATAACTCAAGTTGTTGCTGTGCCTCTTCACCATCTAACCACTCTTTATCAATCGAGACTTTCTTTAAGGTATTAAAGGCTTTTTCAAATAAGCCAGTTTTTGCATAGCAGTGACTTAATAGTTCTTGCGCTTTAATAATGATGGTAGATTTGCGGTTATGCGTGAAGCTGTTAATCATCGCATTTAAGCGACCGATCGCGTCATCGAATTGATTAAGCAAGAAAAAAGTGTGTGCATATTCATATTGCGCAATATGGTATGAAACCCCTGCTGTTGAACGATTAAATCGTTTGAGTAATTGTTCATAAGCGGCTAAAGCGCTAGGTAGTTCATTCTTCAATTTATATTGACGCACAGTGCCTAAGTCGGAGAGGAAAATGATCAAACTGCACTGACTGATCTCTGCTAACTGTTTTGATGTGATAAGGTGTAGTTCGGCTTTGTCGAGCTCATTTGTCGCTTGTAACGCTTCCGCCATACAGCTATGGAAAAGACTAAGATTATCATCAGTAATATCAGCTTTGATTGACTTGTCTTCGAAGATAGTCCGAACTTGTTCTAAGGTAATGAGCGCCGCTTTAGAATTATCTAATTCTAAATAGATTGTTGCGATATTTAGCAGTATAGGGATTTCCAGCGCTAACTCATCAACGTTAGTAAAGAGTTGCAGTGCTTGAGTAAGAGACTCTATCGCCGATTGGTAAAGGCTCTGCTCCATATAAGAGACGCCTAAGCCGTTAAAGCAACGAATCATTTTAGGTTTATTATGAATGGCGCTGTACAGAGAGGTAGATTCTAGAAAGTGTTGAGAGGCCACTTCAGGTTCACCTTGATAGACAAAACACCAGCCTAAATGCAGCTCACATTCCGCTTTTATTTCTTTGGTTACAAAAGTTGAAGATAGGATGCAATGAATGATGTCAAATGCAGATTGAGTATCAAACTGCATAATCTCCCAACTTTTATCAAGTTGAATCTTGATTTCTAACTCATTCATTTTAGTTGTCTTAACCATAAGAAATATCATGATAATAATGAACTAAATTAACGTAAAGACCTAAAAAGGTACAGTTAATATGAATAATTAGTGTTATTGGTGAGAGCTGCTTTTTGTTATTACACACCCAGTATCATATTACATTCATAATGTTTAAGAATGAGTGAGTTAATAGTGAGCCGTTGTATTAATGGGTTTTAATCAAAATATTGTGCGACATATCGATTAACCTTAATGATTACATTAGACGCAGCATTAGATCGAGTCGCTATCCCTGTTGGGATATAAATTTAGAAGATCGTTATAACTAGTCATTTTTTCACGTAATAACTAGTCGCTAAAACGATTACTCTTCTGAGGATTTTTTTTATGTTTATGTTGGTACATATTTCGATCGGCTTCTTCTAATAAGGTTTCAAATGGCAAGGTGCTATAACAATCGAGGATGCTCGTACCGTAACTGACCGAGCTGCGCTCGAGTTGTACATTTCCTTTTACAGTATTGGCGTAACATTTCTCTATGCGGTTAGCGATAGTGGTGAGTTCGAGTCTAGAGCCAATTTGAGAAATAACGATAAACTCATCTCCTCCCACACGGGCGATTAGGTCGCTCTCTCTAAAATTACGTTGTAGAACTTTGGATAGAGTGGTGATGCATTTGTCGCCGGCATTATGTGTAAAGGTATCATTTACCTGTTTAAGGTTATCAATGTCTAAATAGATCACGCCAATTGAACTTTGATAACGTTTGGCATCTTTTAACTTTTGCTCTCCTAATAGTGTTAAACCACGTCGGTTATACACGCCGGTCATTGAATCTGTTAATGCTAGTTCCTCTAATGCTTGATAATCTTTGTACATTTTCAGATCGGACATGATCAACTGAGCAAAATGAGCGAGCACTTTTTGTAACGTAGAGGAGTAGTTCGTGGGTGCAGAGTCAATGATACAGAGAGTTCCAAATTGAGAGCCATCTGGCCAAAGCAAAGGATAGCCTAAGTAGGAACGTTTTAAGTCGGAGTTGATTGCCTCATTGTTAGACCAACGCGAATCACACTGAGTATCAGGAACGTACAGTTTGGAATTGGTTTCTAACATATGACGACAGAGCCCACCGAACTCCCATGACCATTGCTGATCACGTTTAAGGAGGGTTTTTTCAGTATTACTGACTTTCAAAACGTTGAAAGTGTGCTGATGTAATTGAACAATCGCACAGGTTGGTGCGTTAAACAGCTCCGCCAAAAGATCCGCAATTTGCTGCCATTTTTCAAGGTCAATAATCGACTGATTAGATTGAGATAGATATTCATTATCATTGTTCATCAGCTATCTCCTGTTAAGGGCTTCTTACAGTATAGACCTAAATATTAAGGCGTTACATAAGTACACTCAAACAGAGTAACGACTATTAACGATAGGAAGCATCGAGTATAACTTGCTCAATAATGATGGGCTCAACAGGAACATCGTCATGACCCTCCTTCGAGTGGGTTTTAACGTTAGTCATTGAAGTAACAATGTCCATGCCCGCTGAGACTTTACCAAATACAGCATACCCCCAGCCATTGTTTGTTGTCGCTGTATGGTCTAGAAAGTCGTTATCAGCGAGATTGATAAAAAACTGTCCAGTGGCGGAATGTGGAGCATCAGTACGGGCCATTGAAAGGGTACCGGTCAGGTTTTTTAAACCACGGTTCGCTTCATTGGGTATTGCCGATCGAGTTGGTTTTTCGTACATTTCGGGTGTAAATCCGCCCCCTTGAATCATAAACCCTTCGATAACACGATGAAAAATGGTTCCATCATAAAAGCCATCTTGGCAATATTTTAAAAAATTCTTTGAACTGACAGGAGCTTTATCAAGGTTGATTTCAATGTTGATATTGCCGTAATTAGTAACCAAGGTGATCATGTTTAACAGAGCCAGATAGAATGATAATAGAGTGGTAGTATACGTTAATGTAACCAAATTTTTACCCATTATTTGATCCTAGTATAGGTTAAGCAGTCAGTATGAGATTAAGAGATTTGAAGGGTTTTGGCCCTAAGAGCGAAGAGATTTTAGCCATTGTCGATGTTCACAGTGTCGATGACTTTATGGCAATAGACCCTTTCGAGTTATACCGCTTATTAAAAGCCGATGTGAAAGGAACTGGGTTGAATTCCATTTATGCCATTATTGGTGCCAGAGAAAATGTTCATTGGCAGGAAGTCTCTAGAACCAGAAAAACGGAAATCTTGTTACGCCTAGAAGACATGGGTCTAGCACCTAAATAGAACTAAACCTTTTATATCTGTGGATTGGCGCTACGAATTATTCAGGGTTAAGTAGTAACCTATAATGAGAATTGTTATGGAATAACAGCCACTTTGGAGACAAGGATGACGACGATTACTCATGACTATGTGACCCTCAAATCGGCTTGTGCTGATGAACTAAATGTTTTGTACCATCTGATCACTGATGATGAGCAGTGGACTCAGTTTAATGGTCCTTACTTTCCCTACCAAACCCCCACCATTCAAGAGTTTGAACACGGACTTTTTAGACGATTATGCTTAGGTGACGATATGTTGCTGATTATGGTCGGGGATAAGCCAGTCGGTTCTGTTAGTTACTACTGGGAGTGTGAAGTAACAAGATGGCTAGAAATGGGTATCATTTTGTACGATCCTAGCTGTTGGTGTCATGGTCTCGGTCGAAAAGCCCTAATAGCTTGGATCGACTACCTCTTTGAGTCTATAGATATTGAGCGAGTAGGGCTAACCACGTGGTCTGGAAATCCTAGAATGATGTCTTGTGCTGAGAGGTTAGGACTAAAGCAGGAGGCTCGGATTCGAAAGGTGCGCTATTACCAAGGGTATTACTACGACTCAGTAAAGTACGGGGTGTTACGAGATGAGTGGCGTGAAATTCGTAGAGCACATAAACGTTAAAATAATTGTCATGATAAAACGCTTCCCAAATAGCTAATTTCGTTGTAATAAGTAACAGTAGATTTCTACATTACTTTTTGTGAGACATTAAATGAGTAACGAAATAAAACTGCGTGCATTAGAAAGAACAGATTTGCGTTTTATTCATCAATTAAACAATAACCGTACCATCATGTCTTATTGGTTTGAAGAGCCGTATGAGTCGTTTGATGAACTCGAAGAGCTCTATAATAAACATATCCACGACAGTACTGAGCGACGGTTTATCGCCGAAGATAACCACCAACAGCAGATTGGGTTGGTGGAGCTGGTCGAAATTAACTATATCCACCGTAGAGCTGAATTCCAGATAATAATTACTCCTGAGTATCAAGGGCAAGGGTACGCTTCGCTTTTAATTCGCCGAGCCCTAAACTATGCATTCACCATCTTAAATTTACACAAAGTCTATCTACAGGTGGCGTTAGATAATGAAAAAGCAATTCATCTGTATGAAAAATCGGGTTTTATTGAAGAGGGTAATTTGAAAGCTGAGATCTTTATCAATGGTCAGTATTGCGATGTAAAACGCATGTATATATTGCAACAAACCTATTTTAATCATCAGTAAAAGACCTGCATGAGAGATATGTTTACTGTGCAACCGATTTTCCTTAGCCAATAACATTGAGCCATAACCATGAAAATAGATTTATCTTCTTTAATGACAGAAAGCCGAAATGTGAACAGTGAAAAGATAGATACGCTTTCTACATTAGACATGCTGAAAGTGATTAATCATGAAGACCAGAAAGTAGCATTGGCAGTTGAACTGACATTACCAGCAATCACTAAGGTGGTTGATGCGGTGGCAAATGCTTTTCAGCAAGGTGGAAGGCTTATTTATGTCGGTGCAGGTACATCTGGACGATTGGGGATATTAGATGCAAGTGAATGCCCTCCGACTTTTGGCGTTAGTGCAGATTTGGTTGTGGGTCTCATTGCAGGTGGACACCAAGCCATCTTAAAAGCAGTAGAGAATGCAGAAGATAACAGAGAGTTAGCGATTCATGATTTGCAACAGTTGTCGTTTTGTCGCAAGGACGTATTGATCGGCATTGCGGCAAGTGGGCGAACTCCGTATGTGTTGTCAGCAATGGAGTATGCACTTTCTCAGGGTGGGTGTGTTGCGTCTTTAAGTTGTAATCCGAATAGCCCGATGAACAATCTGGCTCAGTTCGCTATTACGCCAGTAGTTGGCCCTGAAGTGGTTACTGGCTCTTCTCGAATGAAAGCGGGGACAGCCCAGAAATTGGTTCTGAACATGATCACCACTGCGGCGATGATAAAAACGGGTAAGGTGTTTGGCAATTTAATGGTGGACGTTGAAGCAACAAATGCCAAGCTCATTCAGAGACAAAAGAACATTGTTGTAGAAGCGACAGGGTGCAGCGAAGAGGAGGCGATTGAGGCCTTATGTGAGTGCCAGTATCACTGTAAAACAGCGATTTTAATGGTGATGGCCAGTATTGATGCTGCAAAGGCGAAAGCGTGCTTAGACCGTCACAATGGTTTTATTAGACCGGCATTAAATGAGAGCTTAATAATATAAAACATCGATTATATGTGACATGTAGATTGCAACCTGTGTCATATTTGATTTGGCGTAAAATAATTAACCACATAGAATTTATTAATAAGTATTAACTTACCCATATCAATTGATTTATATAGTATTTTATTTGTGATCTAAATCAACAGATCATTAGTTTCATTGTGTTCATAATGTGCGGATAAAGATAATTAACAGCAGGAATTATCATGTACAAATACCATAAGCAGCACTAAATTGTAGCTACTAATGAGTGGCCTTTTAGTCACCAGTTATGTCAATTTAGTACAGGTTGTTTAATGGTAGTATCGAGTAAAAATCAGTTTAATATATTAACGTTGATTCAATATAGTGCAATATTGTTGTTAACCACCTCTTTTGTACTCCCTGTGCTCGCGGCTCCCTCAATGTACAGTAGCCAAGTGCCCGATATTATCTATGGTTGGAAAGCGTTCCTATCGGGTCTAATCCAATTGATCTTTATTTGCGGCGTGGTGATTCAGCTCATTATCAATGCAGTGGTTAGCTTTAATATTGTAGAACTCTTCTCTGCGATGGAAATGGCTTTGGTAGGGATTCCTGTTTTAGCCAATTTTACGTTTATCTGTAGTTTGGTAAATAGCTATAAACAACAAAATAGACGTGCGATCAATTTTGCTATTTTAACCGTACTTTTAATGGTTATCTTTTTATTACATCACCAAGCACTGGTAGGCCCAGATATATCAATAATGGATATTGAGCCGCTTTTGGGGGCGTATATATGGGCGGCGTCTGGAGGGGTTCTGTTTTTGTCTAGCTGCCTGAGCTTGAAGGGTAAAGGTTGATGTAACAGCTAAGACTGAAGCGAAAAGGGGAATCGTCGTTTCTGTTTTTTTTTATCGCTCGCTTTCACAAAATCAGTGATATTGTCAGGTAAATCACTCTCTTTATTGGGTATCTCAATACCAACCCATTGGGTTAACTTTTGCCATAATTCATCATCAACTTCCGGATTGATGTCTAAAAAACAGGTTTGAGTTGAGAACATCTCTTGGTAACAATTATCTTCAGTCATGGCACCTAAAAGTGGGTATTTCATGTGCTTTAATACATTTTCAACACATTCATGACCAATATTACTTTTACTGGCACGAGTAATTACAAACGCCAATTCAACATTATTTCGGCTAAATACTTTTGATGAAATTAACTGTTTAACAAACTTCAACATTGAATGAATATCAATCGGTGAAGGTTGGAGTGGAAATACGATTTTATCCACCATAGAGACATATTTTTCCATTTCGAACAGACTGAAATTAGAGGGTGAGTCAACCACAGTAATTTCAGTATCAGCTTCAAGACGCAGTGCTAATGAAAATGGAATATGCGAAGAGGGTTGATATTTTTGAGCTCTTACATCTGCATTTTTAGAGCCCCAAAAATAACTGGTCTCTTGAGGGTCCAGATCAATCATTTCGGTTTTCATTCCATGGTGGGCGTAAAGCGAAGCGATAGAGATAGCGAGGGTTGATTTGCCTGCTCCCCCTTTTCGGTTAATAACCAGTATTTTTTTACTTGCTGCTCTTTTATAACCAACTAAGATAATTGACTCCAAACCACTGCGGATAATTATTCAAACCGACATAACGAGTTTACTACTATTAGTGTCCTCAGTATGTGCATCTATCTTCATTTATTAAATAAAGTATTGACATATCTGCTCGGAATGCAAAGTTATTATTAAAGTAAATCGATAATAACTCATAGTCAGCAACCAGCTATACGCTTAGAATGGGCTATATCATTTTTTAAAAAGCGATTTTATTGCCATGATCACTATTCGAAGCGCTGACATTTTAGATTTAGAACAGCTGAATAAACTGATGTATGATTTGCATCATTTTCATCATCAGGCTTGCCCTGAACATTTTAAAAGTGCCGATGAGATCAGTGAAGAGAAAAATATTGCTCTCTATTTAAATGAACCTGAATGTCTTCTCTATATTGCCCTCGAGAAAACAGACGAGGAGGGGGAGCTGATAGTCGGTTTTGTTACTGGCAATTTTAGTGAATTGGTGTCGGTAGTCAGTAAACCTGTAATGATGGGCTCGGTTGATGAGTTGTATGTTATTCCTCGCTATCGACGCCAGGGTATTGCTGAACAACTCTTCGATCGGATTGAGCAGGAATTTTTGGATTACGGCGTGAAACAGTTGTTTGTTGAAGTGTGGGATTTTAACAAATCGGCACTACACTTTTATCAATCAAAACAATTATCTCCCCATATACATTGGCTAAGAAAGGATTTATCCGAATAGTTTATTGATAACCACTCATATTCCATTACACTACGCCTATTATTTTACGGAGCTAATTAAGTGGTCTACAACCCGTCCCGCATCCTTATCTATGCCATGTTTTCTATCCTTTTATTTGGCTTTTTTCTCCCTGTGCATTCTACTGAAGCGTTAGAACAACAAACAGGTAGCAGAATCACTGAGATCCCAGAAAATATTGTGGGGTCGGTCTGCGTCATTCACGTTGGTGAAAAAGTGGTTATGATCAAAGAGTTGATCACGGGAAAACTCTCACTTCCTGGGGGAGGTATTAACGAGGGTGAAACCTACCAACAAGCGGCAGAGCGAGAAGTGTGGGAAGAGACAGGTTTAGTTGTTACCGCTATGAATTTATTGGATACCGATACCAGCGCTGTTATTTACTCTTGCCACAGTGATACGGAAATTCTAGCCAGCGGTTTTGAACCACGAGCTGGCTTTCATATTATTCCGTCGTGGTTCGCCCCCCATTATGGCAGTGAAGTCAGGGAGGTTTTTTTAGCCGACCTGAATTATATCAATGAAAGTGAGTATCGATTTCCGCTGCAGTTTCCACTGATTGCCCAATGGATTACTAATGAGATTGAGAGTGATGTTGCCTATTACGATCAACTTATTGAAGCCGCTTCCACCATGCATCAAGTTGAGTTAAATTGGATTGTTGAGTTTCAACATGCAATTGATGATATGCCACAGATTATCTCCAATGTGGTGCAAAGCTTATTGTGGTCACTCAACTTCGTTAGCGAGCAGTATTTCATTTTTTTATTATTTCCTTTTTGTTTGGTGTTGTTTGGACGTGAGTTTAGCTTAAAGCTCATCTTTGCACTCTTAATCAGTGTGGTATTTGCCATTGTTGCGAAACAAGGAATGGCTTGGCCTCGTCCATATATTTATATTCCACAGATTCAGCAGATAGCAGCTAATGGTTATGGGCTACCAAGTATAAACTCAATGATATCGGTGATTATTTACGCGATGGTATGGCGTGAACTCTCATCCATATACGGTGAACAGCTTCGAAGACGCTTTATACCACTGTTCATCTGTTTAGCGTTAGGGACCTCGGTCGCTCGGATATGGTTAGGGGTGCAGTTTATCTCAGACTCATTAGCAGGGATTGCGCTGGGATTACTGGTAGTGTGGCACTTTGTTCGATTAGAGAGCAAACCTAACCACTCAACCGATGTGATATTAGCGTCTCCTATTTTTTGGTGGGTGATTGCTTGTGGTATTGGTATTACTGGTGTTGTCTTGCACATTGCGAGTTGTGTCTATATATCAGCAGCAGCGGTTGCGATGGCGTTAAGCTTAAAGGCATTTAGTCATTACAATAGTCCAAAATCACCAAGAGTAAGAGTCAAGATACTCTGTGTTAGCTTGATGGGTGTCGTCATACTCACTTATGGATTAAGCGTGCTGTCTGAACTGATTTCTGCCAGCAGCATCGCTTCAATTGCCACAACGTCGGCGCTCTATTTCATGGTCGTATTGTTTAGTTTTGCGAGCGTATCCATTCTATCAAACCAGCAGAATAAATGAGACTAATACCTATTAGTGAGTAGTTTAAGAGTCCTTGATGGGCTCTTTTTTAATTTTTAGCAACAAACATTCTTTGCAAGCCTACCTTTATTGATAAATGTCTTTTTCCCTGTTTCAAATCAAAGTTAGTTTGATTGTTGAGACGTATTATCAGATCAATAAAAGAATAATTTTTTGATGAGAGTTCATCATTTGTCCTGCCCAAAAATAATAAAAAAGGCAAAAGCAATAGTGAGTAAGCATGAAATCAATAATAATAGATAGTATTAACCTACACTTTTCTGAATCCAAATCCATTCTGCAAGTAGCGAAAGATAATAACATTGATATTCCTTCTCTTTGCGGTCTCAATACTCGTGGTGAAAAAGTCCCTTGTGATGTGTGTGTCGTTGAGATAGATGGCGAGATTAAACGGTCCTGTGAAATAACGGTTGAATCCGGCATGACTATTACTACACAATCTCCAGCCCTCACCATCCATAGACAAACCGCATTAAGTAACATTCTTTCCGACCACTACGCAGATTGCTTAGCACCTTGTCAAACCGCTTGTCCTGCTGGGGTGGATGTACAATCCTACCTCCATTACATTGCACAAAACGAACACACCAAAGCGGTTGAAGTCATTAAGCGAACTTTACCTATGCCACTCTCTATTGGGCGTGTATGCCCAGCATTTTGTGAAACAGAGTGTCGGCGAGGACTGGTCGATGAGCCTATTGCCATTCGTCAATTAAAACGCCATGCCTCTGACATTGATTTGCACTCACAAGAGAGTTATATCCCACCACAGAAAGCGGCGAAAGGTAAAAAAATTGCCGTAGTCGGTAGTGGACCTGGCGGACTGACTTGTGGTTACTACCTAACCAATGAAGGGTATGAAGTGACTGTACTTGAATCGATGCCCGCTGCCGGTGGTTGGTTACGATATGGCATTCCTGAATATCGTTTACCAAAATCTATCTTGGATAAAGAGATAGAGATCATGTGTAAAAATGGCATGAGTATCGAATTGAACAAAAAACTGGGTGAAGATTTTAGCCTCAGTCAATTGACCCAAGAGTTTGATGCTGTCTGTATGGCGATTGGTGCCTCTCAAGCGGTCGACATGAAATACGAAGGCAGTGACTTAGAGGGTTGCTATCTTGGTGTCGATTACTTAAAAGATTTCACAACGGTACAGAGTTATACCACGGGTAAAAAAGTGGCTGTGATCGGTGGTGGTAATACCGCGATAGATTGCGCCAGAACGGCAGCAAGAACAGGTGCTGATACCACCATTATCTATCGTAGAACCCGCGCTGAAATGCCAGCGGAAGATTATGAAATTGTAGAGGCTGAACATGAAGGGGTGAAATTTCACTTCTTAACCAATCCAGTAGAGAACATTGCAGACAGCAGTGGTCGAGTGTCAGCCATTAAGCTAGAAAAAATGGCGTTGGGTGACGCTGATTCATCGGGTCGACGTCGTCCTGAACCAACGGGCGAATATTTCACTGAAGCATTTGATACGGTCATCCCAGCGGTATCGCAAAAACCCGATGTGAGTTTCTTAGAAAGTGAAGAGCTTGATCTGCCACTAACCCGTTGGTTAACGGCGGACGCTAATGATGACACCATGCACTCTGGTATCAATAATATCTTCTGTATTGGTGACTTTAGACGCGGACCGGCGACGGCAGTTGAAGCTGTTGCTGATGGACGTATTGCCGCTGAAGCGATAGACCGATTCTTTAACGGCGATATGGAAAATATACCGGTTAAAGCGTTTAACTCGCAGAAAGAGAAGAAAATCTCACAAGTGGAGGCGACACAGTATCAGAACATCGTGAAAGTGATGCGTAAAGTGATGCCTGAACTTACGACCGCTCAGCGAGAGCAGAGTTTTGAAGAAGTTGAAACTGGGTATGATAACCAAGATGCCATTGATGAGGCTGCGCGCTGTTTAGAGTGTGCCTGTCAGGTGAACACAAACTGTGACCTTCGCGACCTTGGTACCGAATATAAGGTAGAAAGTGAGGATCTATTTGCTGAAGATCGTAAAAAGTTTGCTGTCGATGACTCATCAGAATTTATCGTATTTGATAGAAACCGCTGCATCAGTTGTGGGCAGTGTGTTGATGTGTGTAATGAGACCAACGTTCACAGCGTAATTCAATTTGAAACCAATGAAGATGGAAGCAGTGCAGGACGCCCACAGTGCCGTCCAGGCTTTGATCGAACATTTAATATGGGTGATTCGAACTGCGTACAGTGCGGGGCATGTGTACAAGCTTGTCCGGTTGGTGCTCTAGTGGATGCAAGAGACAAATCGCAAGGTCGCGTCGAGATGTTACGTCAAGTTGATACCATCTGCACCTACTGTGGTGTGGGTTGTAAGTTGACCATGTTTGTCGATGACGCAAAAAATAAGATTCGTTATGTACAAGGCAGTAATAACTCACCAGTCAACGAAGGCATGTTGTGTGTGAAAGGGCGTTTTGGCTTTGACTTTATTCAGAGCAAGCAACGTCTGGATGTGCCACTGATTCGCAAAGATGGCGTGTTACAGCCAGCAAGCTGGGAAGAAGCGATTAAACTGGTTGCTGATAAGTTCAGTACTATTAAAGCAAGCAAAGGCGGTAACGCTCTAGCTGGGTTCTCCTCAGCAAAAACCACAAATGAAGATAACTACGTGTTCCAGAAATTGGTGAGAAGAGAGTTTGAAACCAATAACCTAGACCACTGTGCAAGACTCTGTCACTCCACAACGGTAACGGGCCTTGAAGCGTCATTAGGCAGCGGAGCTATGACCAATGATATTCCGAGCATTAAACACTCGGATGTTATTTTCATCATTGGTTCAGACACGACTTCTGCCCACCCAATTATTGGTTCGCATATTAAGCAAGCTATTCGTCACAATGGCGCTAGACTGATTGTAGCGGATCCGAAAAAAATCAAGATTGCCGATGATGCCTTACTCTATGTGGCGCAACGACCAGGAACCGATGTGATGTTGCTGAATGGCATCATGCATCAAATCATTAAAAATGGTTGGCAAGATGATGCATTTATAGCAGACAAGTGTGAAGGCTACTTTGAGCTAGAATCTGAAGTATTGGATGACAAGTACTCAGCAGACAATGTCGAACTGATTACCGGAGTGCAAGCGAAAAACATTATTGAAATGGCTCGCTTAATTGGGACGGCAGATAAAACGGCTATCTACTACTCTATGGGAATCACGCAACACACCACAGGGCATGACAATGTACGCTCGGTGGCTAACTTACAGTTGCTGTGTGGAAATATTGGTATTGAAGGCGGAGGGATTAACCCACTTAGAGGACAATCAAATGTTCAAGGCGCCTGCGATATGGGGGCGTTACCTAATAATTATCCTGGTTATCAGAAACTGAATAAACCAGAAATACAGGAAAAGTTCGCTAAAGCATGGGATTCAGACACACTACCAAAAGAAGAAGGGTTAACGTTAACCGAAATCATAGAAGGCGCGTATCAAGGCTGCGTCAATGGTTTGTACGTGATGGGGGAGAATCCAGTACTGAGTGATCCTAACCAAGCTCATGTTATCGAAGCATTAGAAAAAATCGATTTCTTAGTGGTACAAGATATCTTTATGACTGAGACTGCACACTATGCTGATGTGGTTCTTCCTTCGTTTTCTTTTGCAGAGAAAGCCGGGCACTTCACGAACACGGAACGTCGTGTCCAACGGTTAAATCCTGCACTGCAAGCTCCTGGCGAAGCACGCGAAGACTGGAAGATTATTCAAGACATTGCGAATGCTATGGGTGGGAAGTGGAACTACCAATCAGTCGCAGAGATTACCCAAGAGATTGCAGATGTGACACCGCAATACACTGGCATTACTTGGGATCGCATTGGTGAAGAGGGGATTCAGTGGCCATGTCGTGAAGTTGACGGTGATGGTACGCGAATTATGCATGCAGAGAACATTCTACGTGGTAAAGGGCAATTTACGGCGATTGAGTTTAAATATGCCGCTGAAAGACCTGATGAAGAGTACCCGATGGTATTGACTACTGGACGTTTGTTGGAGCAGTATCATACAGGAACCATGACTCGTAAAACCAAAGGGCTCAACAACCTTGCAGGTCCAAGAGTTATGATTTCAGTCGAAGATGCTGAACGTTTAAATATTGCTAACAGTGAGATGATCAGAATTACTTCACGTAGAGGTGTTATTGAGACCCCTGCATTTGTGACTAAGCGGATGCAAACGGGGGTAATATTTGTCCCGTTCCACTTTGCTGAAGCTCCGGCGAATGCATTGACATCAAGCAGTAATCTTGACCCATATGCCAAAATACCTGAATTTAAGGTATCGGCTGCACGTATTGAGAAACTTGAAACCGTCGACGTATAACGGTTAAAAGCAAATAAAAAAAGCTGCCAATAATGGCAGCTTTTTTATTATGTAGAGACCGTGATTAACTCGCAGTGATGTTGTTAGGTACGTTGCTCTTTGGTTTATCTTCACGTTGTGTTAGCCAATCTGAAGCTCGTTGTTGTTGCTTTGCTAGGTTTTTTGGGGTCAATTTTGAGGCAATAAAATCGCGATAGTGTGCTGCATCGGGATAGTGGTTACTGGCGGCAATATCAAACCAAAAATAGGATTCATTCATGTCTTGTTTAATACCCTTACCATTGAAATAGAGGAAGCCAAGGTTCCGTTGAGCGACTGCACTGCCCAGTTCAGCGGCTTGAACAAACAAGGCTTTTGCTTTTTCAGTATTTTGTTCCACAGCACTGCCTTTTAAATACATATCAGCAAGATTATTGGCCGCTTCTGCAGAGTCGAGTGCTAAAGCATGGGTATACCACTGTATGGCGATTGTTGGATTTTTTTCCATACCAAGCCCTAATTGGTACATTTTTCCAACGTTATAGATAGCTTCAGGATGGTCATTTTTTGCAGCCGTACGGAACCATATTAGGGCGTGGTCATAGTTGGTGTCAGTTCCAATACCTTTTGCATACATGGTTCCCACTCTATTTTGAGCGTCTACGGATCCTGCTTTAGCCGCTTCAATAAAAGTAGTTAACGCTTCAGATGGCCTGTTTTGGTCGTAAAGTATTTCTCCAGCAACAAAGTCGCTGTGGGCATCAGCAAGTAGATTAAATGACAAGGCTGTTAATGCTAGGAATAATGAGATCTGTTTTTTCATAATAAACACTTCTAAAAAAGGAAAAGGCTCACATCGTAATGAATAAGAGGACATTATAGAGAAATAATGGCATGGATTGTAAGCAGGGTGTTAAATGTACTTTTTTGAAAGCATCTCGCGTTTACATTGATAATTGACACGAAATTGTTAATAAAAAAAAATCCACGTTTATACTAGGCTATCTACAGGCAGTTTTTCGTCACAATCGATCATTATTTAGTAAACTGGGGCACAATGAATCAAAAATTTACCGCATACTTCTTTGTGCTTCTTATTGCCGCAACCGTTATCTCTTTAGTGAGTTATCACTATCTCTTTAATAAAACCTATGTTCTCAATGGTTCATCTCCCAATAAAATGGTGGTCAATACCGATCAAGATTATGGCGGAACGTCGAGAGGGACACTCAAAAAAGAGGGGGACTCCCTTGTTCTGGAGTGCGACATTAAATCGGTTCATACCTCACCCTATTGTGAAGTTGCTTTTAAAATTAGCAGCAAAGATAAGTCTATTGGTTACGACCTCTCTAAATTTAAATCGATAGAGTTTGATATTGATTATCAAGGACCTAAAGGGCAGTTAATTCGACTGTTTGCTCGTAATCACAACAAAACGTACAGTACTGACGACCCTCTCTCAGACAAGTTTAATCAGATGGAGTTTGACCCTGATTATATGGTTCCTGGCAAACGTACCCCCCTTGACTATTTTAACGTTCCAAGCTGGTGGATCAACCAATTTACTAACCGATTGGAAGAGACAGGGGTGGACTTCAGTAATACGGTTTCTATAGAAGTTGGCATCTCTGGATTCGATGCCAACATAGTGAGTGCGGGAAACTACATCATCAAAATTAACAGCATCACTTTTCATGGGAAATGGATACCAGAAGATGAGATTCTGTGGTTTATCCTCTCAGTATGGGTGGCGTTTGGACTCATTTACATTAGCACGACAATCTATATGATGCACAACGATTTGAAGGAAGTTGAGCATAAAAAACAGCTATTGAAAAAAGAGATTGTGAAGTTGGAAGAGAAAGTTGCCATAGATCCTTTAACCGGGCTGCGTAACCGCAATGGAATTGAAGAGTTATACCAATATTTTTCAGAACAACAGCTACAGGGAACGAGAATTACGATTGCCATGGCGGACATCGACCATTTTAAGAACATAAATGATCAATATGGTCACGCAATAGGTGATGAAACCTTAGTCGAATTTAGCAAGGTGATGACGCAATCATTACCTGAATCGACGTTGGTAATGCGATGGGGAGGGGAGGAGTTTCTTATTATTTTTGAAGGTATCTCTTTTAGTCAGGCACATCAATGCACCAATCAGCTGAGAAAAAATGTTGAAAAGCATACTTGGCCAAAACAGATAGACGTCACCGCGTCGTTTGGCTTAATGAAATACGAGGGAAGTCCAATGGAAGAGTGCATTATCAAGGCAGATAACGCACTCTACAGAGCAAAGAAAAATGGACGTAACCGGGTTGAGGTAGAGAGGAGAGTGTCAAATCAGTAGTGGTTTAGAGTAAGATATCTTGCTCTATAGGGTGGAACACGGATGCAGCATCTATAAGGGATTTAGCGGTGAGTGTTTCTACCCCGTAGACCTCAGTATTGACACTGTATGTTTGATTAATACGCTCTAATAGAATGTCGAAGTCACCATCTCCCGAGAGCAGGACAACGCTATCAACTGTTGGAGCTAGCTCCATGATGTCTACAGTGATGCCTACATCCCAGTCCCCTTTCGCTGAACCGTCACTACGTTGGATAAAAGGTTTTAGTTTGACGTCAAAGCCTATGTGTCTTAATGCATCTTGAAATTTAATTTGCCCATCATCAGCACGAGCAATTGCATAGGCAGTGGCCGATACAATCTCTCCCTCATAACCTAAACGATCCCAAAATTTTCGATAGTTAAATTGTCGCCCAAAAGCTTGTCGGGTGGTGTAATAGATGTTCTGTACATCTACAAAAACGGCAATTTTCTTCATAGTGCTCTCAATGCAATTTTAGTAGAGTTATAGTAATCAACTGTCTGATCTTTTACAGCAAAAAACGTATTTATTTTTATCCTCTTAGTCCCACTCTCTTGACGGTGTACATTGTTCGCAGCGCCAAACTTGCTTGGCAACACCCAATTTCGCTTTTATCCATACATTGGTTGCTCCGATAGTCTGCTCACACAGCGCCATCTGCTGGCAAACGCTGCACTGTTGCCATTTTGATTCAGGGCTAAATGACACTGAGAGTGGTCGAGAACATTTTTCTTGATAGGTGTGCATATGCTTATCCAATGAACAAGAAGATGAGATAACTGTATATTCATACAGCTCTATTTGCAACCTCTTACCTATCTAGTTAATTGTAGATTAGTTAAGTGCTTCACTGTTTGAGCCATTAACAAATACATTAGTAAACTTTATAACTACAATAGCCGTAATAAAACAGCACCATTTGCCAAGCAATAGGAAGAGTGAATCTGTGTTTGATAATAAGAAGATTATTGTTGTTGATGATGACCAAGAGATCCGAGAGTTATTAGATGAGTACCTTACTAAACAGGGCTTTGATGTAACACTTGCTGCTGAAGGTGTTGAGTTAACAGAGCACTTAGGCCGTTTCATGCCGGATCTCATCTTAATGGATATCATGATGCCCGGTGATGATGGATTTGTACTGTGTCAGAAAATTAGAAAAACCTCTAATGTTCCTATAATTATGTTAACCGCTGTTTCTGATGAAACGGATCAAATTATTGGCTTAGAGATTGGAGCTGATGATTATGTTGCTAAGCCCTTCAGCCCAAGACAACTGTTAGCGAGAATTAAAGCCGTTCTTAGACGAGCAAACCAGTCAGACTCTGAATCGGCCTCAACCGTGCTGGAATTTGATTGTTGGTCATTAAATACCGTTTCACACCGTTTACATCATCAAATAAGTGGTAAAGAGGTAGAGCTCACAGGCAGTGATTTTTCACTGTTGATGCTGTTTCTTACTCACCCTAATCAGATTCTCGATCGTGACAAAATCTCAAACACCACCAAAGGGCGTGATGCGCTACCTTTAGAGCGTGGGATTGACGTTCAGGTAAGTCGCTTACGGCAACAGTTAAATGATAACGGGAAAAATTCCAAACTGATCAAAACGGTAAGAGGGGCGGGGTATCAATTCTTAGCCACCGTTAAACATGTTTAAAAATCTTGATATTAATGCAGCGTTAACCAGTGTGCGTCCAAGTTCGTTAGTTTCAAGAATGCTGTGGTTGACACTGCTTTCCGTTTTTCTCGCTCAATTCATTGCCACCGCTATTTGGTACAGTCACTCTAAAGTGAGGGAACTTGAAGGCTTAGAGTCCGCGTCGACAAGCATGGCTCTAAGTTTTACCTCTACCGTGACCTTTTTTCAGTCTCTTCCAATTGAGTATCGTCATATTGTACTTGATCAGCTTCGTAATGCGGGAGGTACACGTTATTTTGTCTCTTTTAACAAAGAGGAGATCGTTATTGAGCCGTTTAAATCGACTCAATTGAAAGAGGCAGCGATCAAAACTTTTAAAGAGGTGTTAGCGGAAAAACTGCCCCGTCAAAAAGTGATAAAAGTGGAGTTTTCTAGACCTGAGGAATTACACATATTAAAAAACGATATTTTACTCAGTGATCTACCGAGATCATGGGCACACCATACCCTATCTTTAGAACCGTTTTATCCACCCATTTTAGTGGTACAGTTTGAATTAGATACCAATGAATGGATTTATATTGCAGCTGTGTTGCCTGCCCCATATATGATGTTATCTGATGATATATTAACGACACAACAAGTGTGGTTTTTTGGATTTATTACTGCTCTATTGTTGCTGTTTATTTTTATTATGGTGCGATTACAAACGAAACCGTTAAAACGACTAGCACATGCTGCAAACCACCTCAGTATGGATATCGACCAAGCGCCATTACAGGAAGCGGGTGCAACGGAACTGATCACTGCGACCAGAGCATTTAATCGAATGCAGTTACGCTTACGCCGCTATATTCAAGATAGAGAACACCTATTCAGTGCCATTTCCCACGATTTAAAAACCCCCATAACACGTTTACGCCTTCGTGTTGAATTGATTGATGACCCTATGAAAGAGGCTAAATTTACCCAAGATCTTGATGACCTTGAGATGATGGTCAAAGGGGCATTACAGTGTGTAAAAGATACTGATATTCATGAAAATATTATGGAAGTCGACATTAAGACACTGCTGAATTTCATCGCGGAAACCTACAATAATAAGCACGAGAGAGTGTCGATCAGAGCGAAATCCATCAAACCATTGCAGTGTAAGCCACTTGCACTGAAACGCTGTTTATCAAACTTAATCGATAATGGCGTTAAGTACGGAAGTTCAGTGTTTGTTGATGTGAAAGAGAACGGGGATTATCTTTTAATCACCATTGATGATTGTGGTCCGGGCATACCAGAAAGTGACTTAACTAACGTATTTGAACCATATTATCGGATGGATCACACTAAAGAGGGACACGGGCTAGGTTTGGGCATTTCGAAGAACATCATTCGCGGCCATGGTGGTGAACTTAACATCTCTAACGTGCGCACTGGAGGGTTACGAGCATCGATATCCATTCCAAGGGTAGTGAATGAGTCATAATGTAACGCAACTGTTACAATTTTACATCACTCTGTTACAGCACAATTCGATTTATTCCTTACACTGAAGGTATCAGTGTTATGTGTTGATACAAACCCTACGGATGGAAGAGAATAATGATGAATAGTAAACATACTCTCAAAATAGTTACGTTAGCCAGCTCACTCATTTTACCTATGACAGCAGTATCGGGCGAAGTTGAAGTCCTACATTGGTGGACTGCCGGTGGTGAAGCAAAATCAGTGGCTGTTCTTAAAGAAATGATGGAACAACAAGGGCATAGCTGGAAAGATTTCGCCGTTGCGGGTGGTGGCGGTGAAAGTGCCATGACGGTGCTGAAAACTCGCGCAGTTTCGGGTAACCCACCTTCAGCAGCACAAATAAAAGGTCACGATATTCAGGAGTGGGGAGATTTAGGTTTCTTGACGTCACTGGATGATGTGGCTACAAAAGAGCAATGGGACTCAATTTTACCCGCCGTTGTCACCAAAGTAATGAAGCACAAAGGCGATTACGTAGCCGTGCCAGTGAATGTACATAGAGTTAACTGGTTATGGGCCAATCCAGAAGTTTTAGAGAAATCAGGCGCGACGGTTCCGACGTCGATGGATGATTTCTTTGTCCAAGCAGAAAAAATTAAAAAAGCGGGTTATATCGCATTGGCACACGGTGGACAACCTTGGCAGGACGCAACTGTCTTTGAAGCGGTGGCGTTAGATGTTCTCGGTTCAGAGGATTATAACAAAGCCTTCGTTGACCTTGATATGACAGTGCTTTCCGGTCCAAAAATGGTAGAAGTATTTACCAAGTTTAAAAAAGTGCATGACTATATCGACAGTAACTCTCCTGGCCGAGATTGGAATGTCGCTACCTCAATGGTGATAAATGGCGAAGCGGCTATGCAGATCATGGGAGATTGGGCAAAAGGTGAATTTAGCGCGGCGGGTAAAGTGCCGGCTAAAGATTACATCTGTGCACCATCACCGGGTACGGATGGCCAGTTTACGTTTAACATCGATAGTTTTGCCTTCTTTGACCTTGGAGATAAAAGTAATGAGCAAGCGCAGAAAGATCTGGCGAAAACTATTCTAACTAAAGATTTCCAAGAAGTCTTTAATCTTAATAAAGGGTCAATACCTGTACGTTTAGATATGGATATGTCTAAATTTGATCAGTGTGCTCTTGACTCAATGGCCACCTTTAAATCCAGTGCAAAAAGTGGTGATTTAGTGCCAAGTATGGCGCATGGACTGTCAACCACCAGTTATGCGCAAGGGGCTATCTATGATGTTGTTACCAACTTCTTTAATGATAAATCCGCAGACCCAACCAAAGCAGCAGATAAGTTAGCTCGAGCGGTTAAATCTGCAATGTAAGCACTCGTTGTGTGAATAGCAGTGTGATGGTTAGGCTGAGATAGCCTAACCATCAAAATTTCAACAATGGAGCAAATAGAAATGGATAGGGCCTTTAGCAAACCTAAGGCGGGCTTTCGTCTGTCCGACAGGTTACAGAAATGGTTACCACAGTTAGTCATGGCACCTACGATGATAGTCACCGTTGTCTGTATTTACGGTTATATTTTATGGACGGCAGCACTCTCTTTTACCAACGCTCGTTTCCTGCCAGCCTTCAATTTTAAAGGTACCCTCCAATACGAAAAGTTGTTAGAGAATGATCGTTGGTTAACCTCGTCACTCAACTTAGCGTTATTTGGAGTACTGTTCATCATCATCTCCCTAGCATTAGGGGTATTGTTGGCCATTTTCCTTGATCAGAACATTCGACAAGAGGGGGTTATTCGAACCATTTATCTCTACCCAATGGCGTTATCATTTATTGTGACGGGAACGGCATGGAAATGGATATTAAACCCTGGGTTAGGGGTTCAGAAGTTGGTAAGAGACTGGGGATTTGGGGATTTTACGTTTGATTGGTTAGTGGATTCGGAAATGTCGGTTTATACCCTTGTCATCGCGGCAGTGTGGCAATCCTCTGGATTTGTTATGGCCATGTTTCTGGCAGGTTTACGCGGCATAGATGATTCGATTATTAAAGCAGCACAAATGGATGGAGCCCCCTTAACGACAATCTATCTCAAAATCATTCTTCCCTGTTTGAGACCCGTTTTTTTCAGTGCAGTGATCATCACTTCGCACATAGCGATCAAGAGTTTTGATTTAGTGACTGCTTTGACATCAGGTGGGCCGGGATACTCTTCGGATTTGCCCGCACTGTTTATGTATGCGCACTCATTTACACGAGGTCAAGTGGCATTAGGTGCGGCCAGTGCCATGATGATGCTTGGCGGAATATTGGCTATTTTAGTGCCATATCTCTACTCAGAGCTTAGGGAGAAGCGCTCATGATCACATCAAAAACGTTAGGACGCGTATTTATATACAGCGTGCTCTTGGTATTTTGTGTTATCTATTTAATGCCACTGTTTGTGATGGTGATAACGTCATTAAAAACCCTACCGGACATTAAATCGGGTAACTTAATCTCATTGCCACAGGAGTGGGTATTCGGTGCTTGGGACAAAGCGTGGTCAACAGCCTGCACAGGGGTAAAGTGTGAAGGTATAAAAGGGTACTTTTGGAATTCATTTCAAATGGTTATTCCCGCGGTTGCTATTTCAACCATCTTAGGCGCTTTCAATGGATATGTGATCAGTAAATGGAAGTTTAGAGGCTCAGACTTACTGTTTAGTCTTCTACTTTTTGGTTGCTTTATTCCATTCCAAGTCATCCTCCTCCCTATGGCGGCAACATTAGGGAAGTTAGGATTGGCCAATACCACAATGGGACTGGTGATGGTACATGTGATTTATGGCTTAGCTTTTACCACTCTGTTTTTTAGAAACTTCTATATATCGGTACCCGATGAGCTGGTAAAAGCCGCTAAACTCGATGGTGCAGGTTTTTTTACCATCTTCTTTAAAATCTTGTTACCAATATCAACCCCAATTGTCATGGTCACAGTCATCTGGCAATTTACCGCGATATGGAACGATTTTTTGTTCGGTGTGGTGTACTCCGGCTCAGAAACGCAACCCATTACCGTTGCATTAAACAATTTAGTGAATACCAGTACAGGGATCAAAGAGTATAACGTAGATATGGCAGCCGCAATTATTGCCGCATTACCGACTTTGGTGGTGTACGTACTTGCAGGTAAGTACTTTGTTCGTGGTTTAACAGCAGGTTCAGTAAAAGGATAGAATCATGGCAACGTTGCAAATGAAACAGATAAGAAAGACGTACAGAAATGCAGGCCAAGAGACGTTGAAAGGGATTGATATCAGTATTGAATCGGGGGAGTTTCTGATACTCGTCGGCCCTTCAGGCTGCGGAAAGTCCACCTTGATGAATACCATCGCTGGTTTGGAAGAGATAACCTCAGGTGAAATACTCATTGATGATATCGATGTTGGACAAGTTGAGCCGAAAGATCGTGATATTGCAATGGTGTTTCAATCCTATGCGTTATATCCAAACATGACAGTTAGAGGCAACATAGAGTTTGCACTTAAAATACGTAAAATGGATAAAGCGATTATTGCGCAAGAGGTTGATCGCGTTGCGACACTACTGCAGATAGAAGAGCTCTTAGATAGAAAACCAGCGCAATTATCTGGTGGGCAGAGGCAGCGTGTCGCGATGGGTAGGGCATTAGCAAGAAAGCCTAAAATCTATCTGTTTGATGAGCCGTTATCTAATTTGGATGCCAAACTAAGGGTTGAAATGCGTACGCAGATCAAACAGTTGCATCAAAAACTTAATACCACCATTGTCTATGTGACCCATGATCAAATTGAAGCGATGACATTAGCAGATAGAATCGCCGTGATGAAGGATGGTGAGTTGCTACAGCTTGGGACACCGAAAGAGATTTACGACACGCCTAATGATATGTTTGTTGCCGGATTTATGGGATCACCGTCGATGAATTTTATCGAGATAACGGTGACTCTTAATGAGAAGGAACAACCAGCAGCTTACGTAAATACAGGATCAAAATTTCCTCAACAGATCAGATTACCCATGATGTTACGTGAGCGTGATGGCGAACGTGTGGTGATGGGGATCCGCCCTGAAAATATCACTGAGATGAAGTCGTCCAACCACTCAGCTAACTTAACCTCGATTTTGGATTTGAAGGTGGATGTTTTAGAACCAACAGGGGCAGATACCATTGCTATTACTCAGATGGAAGGGAAAAAATTGGCGTGTCGAATCTCTCCTGAATGCAATGTTAAAATAGGGGATAAAATGAGTGTGGAGTTGGATGTAACCAAGGCCGTATTCTTTGACCCTGAAACCACCAAACGCTTATAAAGAATGCGTTGAGTGAGAGAAAGCAACTATACGCTCTCACTCTATATACATGCCCTCGAAGTGAGCCTCTTGATGTGATGGCTGCATCATATCAACTTAAATACATAACTCGAATAACTCAACCAAAATAATTACTACGATCTTTATCACCACTCAAACCAAGCCGGAAGGGTCTGTAAAATATCGAATTAATGACAATGATATTGGCCTAAGGGGAACGATTGGGTCGCCGAGTGATAAAAGAATAATTGACGGTAAATTGACGCAATGATGATATTTTGACGTGATTTATCCTGAATATTATGCACAATCATTTCTGTTACAATCACTAAAGTGTTAGCTACGTCAACACTTCGCTCCCAATCTTAAGCGTTAAGTATTGTATTAAATTATGGCTATGAAATAATTATTCAATAAACCAAAGCAGTAACGAAGAAGGACAAAACCTTTATATGTGGCACTCATTATTACTACTTTCTGATGACAAAAAATTGGTGACCTCGCGGATCCCAGAAGACTTTACCATGGAGTCTGAACTCGACCGTGTTGGACTCGATCTTGAGTTAGAAAAAATGGGTGTACAAGATTATCTCATTAATGAAGGCAATATAAATTTATTCATTTTTGACCTTAAAAACGGCAGTCAAGATGACGGCATTATAATTGCTGAGCGTAAAGATGCTGAACTCTCTCTTGAACTCTCCGAAGACCAAATGGTTGCAACTATGCAGGTGGTTGGTGCCTACGGTGGAGACGCGCTAACCGGGGCCAAATTGGTCAAAGTGATTTCTGAGAAGAAGATTGCGAAAGGGATCAGTAAAAAAGCCCTACAAAAAGTGATTTTGCAAAGTCGTATACTCAAACCGGGCGAACTCTATACACATGTTATCGCTAAAGGGCAGCCTGCTATTAATGGTGAAGACGCGACGTTCTTACCTATGGTAAGTGATGTACGTGAACAGGTAAGGCAACCACAGGAGTTGGAAGATGGCACGGTAGATATGCGTGATTTGGGTGAAACCATCACGGTTGAAATCGATGATCCTCTTATGAAACGACAGCCGCCAACATTTGGCTCTCATGGTTTTAATTTGATCGGTGATGTTCTTTCACCAACCCCAGGCGAAGATACCGATTTTAAACCGGGTAAGGGGACCAAAGTATCGAGTGAGAACCCTAATGTACTGGTAGCGACGGTTGCGGGTATGCCTTGGTTAGAGAGCCGAGGTGCTTTTGTTGATGACACCTTATGTTTAAAAGCTGTTGATATCACCACTGGGCATGTCAAGTTTAAAGGGAGTGTGATCATTAATGGCGATATTACTCCGGGCATGAAAGTGAGAGCGACAGGAACGATTACTGTCGGAGGCTACATTGAATCTGCGGATGTACAAGCGCATGGAGATGTAATCGCGTTGAGAGGGATTATTGGCCATCAAGTAGCTGAAGGAGAAGAGTACTCCTGCTTCGTAAAAGCGGCTGGAGAGATCACGGCCAAATTCGCACAGTTCTCAGATGTACAAGCGGGTAGAGACATCAACTTAACGCTGCACTCTAACCACAGTTATATTAAGAGCGGAAAAAATGTCACTGTGATGGATGCGACCTCTGAACATGGTCTTATCTGTGGGGGCGAAATACATGCTGCAAATAGTGTGACGACGGTTAATTTAGGAACGACAGCAGATACAGAAACTCGTATTTTTGCTTTTACTGATTACCGAAAACATAAAAAGCAGATAGGGCGATTCAAAGAGGTTTTTAAGTCGGCTCAAGAGGAGACGATGGAGGTGGTTCGTTCAGAGTTAAACCTTTCAAAATTGCCAAAAGAAGAACGAAGTGATGAATTAGTCGCTAACGTCGCCGAGATGAAAAAGAGCAATAATGAATCGATAGCTAAAGCGATGCGTCAGCTAAAACTCAAAGAAGAAGATCTTAACCAACGGCTTAAAAAGAATACCATCACAGTAAAGAACAGGATCTTCCCGCGTGTTTCAATGCAGTTTTCGGAAGAGGTCTTTATGACAAAAAGGGAATATGGGCCAACAAGAATAAATTTCAACGAATATGAAATCATTTTGGACCCAATAAAAACAACCTAATGCACTCTAGCCATAAATCTATGGTTAATGTTCAATCCAACCGTGTGAGCATGCTACTGCTCGACACCAGCCTGAATAGCGTCTTTCTCGCTTCTCTTTATCACCATCAGGAATAAAGCGTTGCTCAATTTCAGCACGGTCTTTTACTTCATCTAAATCGTTCCAAAAACCGACCGCCAGACCGGCGAGAAAAGCGGCTCCCATGGCGGTAACTTCTTTTGTTTTTGGTCTATCAACATGAATGTCTAATAAATCAGCTTGAAATTGCATCAAGAAATTATTGGTGACGGCCCCGCCATCCACTTTTAAAGAACGCAGTTCAATGTCCGAATCGGTTTGCATTGCATCAAGAACATCTCGGGTTTGATAAGCAATACTCTCTAACGTCGCTCTAACAATGTGATTCGCATTTACTCCACGAGTCAGTCCAAGGATTGCACCTCTGGCGTATGGGTCCCAATAGGGAGCACCGAGTCCAGTGAATGCTGGAACGACGTAAACGCCATTAGACGTGGCGACTTTCTCAGCAAAATACTCACTGTCACTGGCGTCAGAGAGCATTTTCATCTCATCCCTTAGCCATTGAATTGATGCTCCAGCCATAAAGACAGCACCTTCGAGCGCATAACCTACTTCACCTTTTGGACCGCACGCTAAAGTCGTTAATAAGCCATTAGTCGAGCTAACTTTAGATTTTCCCGTATTCATTAAAAGAAAACAGCCGGTTCCATAGGTGTTTTTGGCCTGACCAGCATCGACACACAAATGGCCAAAAAGTGCAGCTTGTTGGTCACCCGCTCGGCCTGCAATAGGGATCCTAGTCCCCCCTTTGCCTCCCAAGTTTGCCATGCCAAATGTCTCAGACGATTTTTTGACTTCCGGCATCATGCTTAACGGAATGTCAAAGGCGTTGAGTAGCTTTTCATCCCACTGTAATGTATTAATATTAAACAACATAGTTCGAGAAGCGTTGGTGTAATCAGTAACGTGTACACGACCTTGTGTCATCTTCCAAGATAACCACGTATCTACCGTACCAAAGAGTAAGTCACCCGCTTCGGCAGAGTCTCTTGCACCCTCAACATTATCAAGTATCCACTTAATCTTAGTGCCAGAGAAGTAAGGGTCGAGAACCAATCCCGTGTTCTGTTTAATGTACTGCTCTAGGCCCTGTTTCTTATAATCATCGCAGATTTGAGCGGTTCTGCGGCACTGCCAAACGATAGCGTTATAAATAGGTTTGCCCGTGTGACGATTCCATACAATCGTCGTTTCACGCTGGTTAGTTATTCCAATCGCCGCTATTTCATCAGAATTGATTTCAGCCTTGGTCATCGCTTCAACTAATGTAGAGCTCTGAGATGCATATATTTCTAGTGGGTCGTGTTCAACCCAACCTGCTTTTGGGAATATTTGAGATAACTCTCTTTGTGCAGAGCTGACGACATTCGCATCATGATCAAAGATAACGGCGCGTGAACTTGTCGTGCCTTGATCTAGAGCGACAATGTATTTTTTTTCTGAAATCATACTAATACCTTGGGAAATGAGTCAAAAAAAGTGGTGAATAGACCCAAGCCTATACACCACATTAATCAGAGTAATTACTTGGTTGCAATTAACTCTTTATAAGGAATCGTTTTTCCTTGAGGTTTCTCGTTTTGAAGCTTCGCTTTTGGTGACCCAGGTTGTGCTAACCAATAAGCAGCATCACGTTCAGGGTTCAGCTTAGGACCACATTCACCTTGAACTTTACTACGCTCTAAACGTTTCATTACTTTGTCTTGAGCTGCAGCTAATCCATCCAGAGCTTTCTGTGGTGATTTCTCGCCACTTGCTGCTTCTGACACATACTGCCACCATAGCTGTGCAAGTTTAGGATAATCAGGCACATTCAAGCCGGTAGGTGTCCACTGCTTACGTGCATCACTACGATAAAACTCAACCAAACCACCCAGTTTAGGCGCAGCTTGTGTCATAGCATCTGAATTAATATCGGATTCACGAATAGGGGTTAGCCCCACGAGCGTCTTTTTCAAGCTAACGGTTTTAGACACAACAAATTGTGCATATAACCATGCTGCATTACGACGATCTACTGGAGTACTGTCTAAGAAGGTCCATGCACCTGCATCTTGATAACCTAGTTTCATGCCATCTTCCCAGTATGGACCACGAGGAGAGGGTGCCATACGCCATTTTGGTGTACCATCTTCATTCACAACAGGTAGGCCTGGTTTGACCATATCAGCAGTAAAAGCGGTGTACCAAAAGATCTGCTGGGCAATTGAACCTTGGGCTGGAACCGGACCAGCTTCACCAAAGGTCATGCCTTGAGCTTCAGGTGGCGCATACTGCTTTAACCAATCAACATATTTAGTGGTTGCATACACGGCCGCTGGGCCATTCGTTGCACCACCACGAGTGACACTCGAACCGACAGGGTTACAACCTTCCATTCGGATACCCCACTCATCAACAGGGAAGCCGTTCGGAATGCCTTTATCACCGGCACCGGCCATAGAGAACCATGAATCGGTAAAGCGCCATCCAAGTGAAGGATCTTTTTTACCATAGTCCATATGTCCATATACACGCTCTCCATCAATGGTTTTAACGCCATTTGAAAAGAACTCAGCAATGTCTTCATAAGCAGACCAGTTAAGAGGAACCCCTAACTCGTAACCGTAGGTTTGTTTAAATTTGGCTTTCAAATCTTCACGTTCAAACCAATCAGCACGGAACCAATAGAGGTTTGCGAATTGCTGGTCTGGAAGTTGCCACAACTTACCATTTGGTCCTGTTGTGAAACTTAAACCGATGAAGTCATTTAAATCAAGAGTTGGAAGGGTGAATTGCTTGCCATCACCCGCCATCATGTCACTGATAGGAACCACTTTTTTATAACGAAAATGAGTACCTATAAGATCTGAGTCATTCACGTATGCATCATAGATATTTCGACCTGATTGCATTTGAGTTTGTAGTTTTTCAACTACGTCCCCTTCCTGAATCAGATCGTGAGTGATCGTGATACCAGTGATCTCAGTAAATGCTTTAGCAAGGACTTTCGATTCATATTCATGAGTTGTGATTGTCTCTGAAGCAACATTGATCTCCATACCTCGAAAAGGTTTAGCAGCATCAATAAACCACTGCAGTTCCTTTTTTTGTTGCTCATTGGTTAATGTAGAAGGGCTAAATTCAGATGACATCCATTTCTGTGCGGCATCAGAATATTGATCAGCCCAGCTTATGGCTGGTGCTGTTGCTAGTAAACAAGCGATGGTCAAACTCCGGACCGTAAATGTGTTGTTTTTGTGCATTTCCTTGCTCCTTTGAGTACATTTATTGTGTTTCATTTTTAAGGATTAACCCCATTTCATCAGTGAACCTAACCAGATTATGGATAAACTGAAAGGAACCCAGATGCTTAACTCACTAAAGCCAACAAAGCCTAAATGAATAAAAGCGGCGCTTAATAGTCCAATAAAAAGCCTATCTCCTCTTGTCGTGCTTATGGGTAGGAATCCTTTACGCTCAACGCAGGGATACCTAATTTCTAATACCGTCATCGTGACCAGCATTAAAGCGATTGTGCTGAAAAATAGGGCTGAAGGTGTTGTCCAAGCCATCCAACTCATAATGTAGTCCTCTTAAATTTTTGAAGGTTAAACACGGCCTAAAGCAAATCCTTTGGCGACATGATTTCTAACGAACCAAACAACCAAAATACCCGGTAAAATAGTCAGTACGCCGGCAGCAGCCAGGACACCCCAATCAATGCCTGATGCACTGACGGTTCGAGTCATTACCGCCGAAATAGGTTTGGCGTCTACTGACGTTAATGTTCTTGCTAATAACAGTTCGACCCAACTGAACATGAAACAGAAGAAGGCAGTAACGCCGATTCCTGAACGCACTAATGGAAGAAAAATTTTGATAAAGAACTTAGGGAAACTGTAACCATCAATATAGGCAGTCTCATCGATCTCACGTGGAACACCAGACATAAAGCCCTCTAGAATCCACACCGCAAGCGGAACATTAAAAAGACAATGAGCTAATGCAACCGCGATGTGCGTGTCAAACAGACCAACGGATGAGTAGAGTTGGAAAAATGGCAATAAAAATACAGCAGGTGGCGCCATTCTATTGGTCAATAGCCAGAAAAACAGATGCTTATCGCCGATAAAACGAAAGCGTGAAAAGGCGTACGCTGCCGGTAGAGCGACTGCTAGGGTAATGATCATATTCATCATTACGTAGGTCATTGAATTGACATATCCCATGTACCAACTCGGATCTTGGAAAATGGTGAGATAGTTATCAAATGTCCACTGCTGCGGAAACAGGCTAAAGCCACTCAATATCTCCTGATTGGTCTTGAATGACATGTTCAGTAACCAATAGATAGGTAACATCAAAAAGAGAACATAGACACTTAAGCCGATAGTTTTACGCTTGTTCATAATTCGCCTCTTTTACTGTTTCTGAGTGTGAGTCATTGCGGTGTAAAACACCCAGCTAACTAACAATATGATGAGAAAGTAGATAATGGAGAAAGCAGCAGCAGGCCCAATATCAAACTGACCGATGGCCATTTTGGTTAATGTTTGGCTTAAAAATGTGGTTGAGTTACCAGGTCCACCGCCAGTTAATACAAAAGGTTCGGTATAGATCATGAAACTGTCCATAAAGCGCAGTAAGATCCCAATCAACAACACACTCTTAAGCTTAGGTAATTGAATGTATTTGAAAGTAGCCCAGCTAGAGGCACGGTCGATACGAGCAGCTTGATAATAGGCGTCTGGAATCGCTTTGAGTCCTGAAAAAGAGAGCAGAGCAATAAGGGAGGTCCAGTGCCAGACATCCATCAACAACACCGTAAACCATGCGTCTAATGTATTACCCGCGTAGTTATAGTTGATACCTAAATTGCTCAATGTCCAGCCAAGTAGTCCGATGTCCGCTCGTCCAAATATTTGCCAAATGGTCCCAACAACATTGAGGGGGACAAGCAGTGGAATGGCTAAGATAACTAAGAAAAAAACCGACCCTTTTCCTTTTGGCATCATCAATGCCACTAAAATCCCAAGTGGAACTTCAATCAACAAAATTGTAAAAGAGAAGATAAACTGACGAATCAGCGCCCCTTGAAGTCGTTCATCATTTAAGGTGTCTTTGTACCACTCAACACCAACAAAATAGGCGGTGTTGCTATCAAAGATATCTTGAATTGAGTAGTTAACCACCGTCATGAGTGGCACGATTGCACTAAAAGCAACCAAAAGAAAGACGGGCAATACCAGTAACCATGCCCAGTTATTATGTACTTTATCCATGACTCACTCCTTCAGTGGTCGGCGCTTGATGAGGAACTCGATACTCATCTAAATAGAGCATTAACCACTGCTCAGGAAAGCTGATATAGGCAGTGTGTTCAGGGACTTTTTGATCCTCTTGTAGACGGGCTTTAAGTCGCTGTCCTCCTAGCAGTAGACTCACTATTTTATAGGTGCCCAAATCTTCAATATGGGTTACTTCTGCTTTAAAAGCATCGGGGTGCGGGGTTTCCCAGACATGGACGAACTCCGGTCGAATTCCCAGCTTAATGTTGTCTGTTGCTGTTGAAGAAAGAACTGAGTTGTAATGGTTACTTAAAGGTATCTGTATGTCAGCAAAACTAACGCCTAATTCACTAGGGCTGACTTCGAAAAAGTTCATACCTGGACTGCCGATAAAATAACCAACGAAAGTGTGATTTGGAGTTTCAAAAAGCTCTCTAGGAGGCCCAAATTGCACCACTTTACCGTCGTACATAACAGCAATTTTGTCGGCAAAGGTCGAGGCTTCTAATTGGTCATGAGTGACATAAACCATGGTGACATTAAACTGCTGGTGGATCTGCTTGAGCTTGCGACGTAACTTCCACTTCAGCTGAGGATCAATCACTGTTAAAGGTTCATCAAAGAGTATGGCGGTAACGTCGTCACGGACCAAACCACGTCCCATAGAGACTTTTTGCTTTTGATCAGCGGTGAGTTGATTAGATTTTTTCTTTAACACTGAGGTCAGTTCAAGAACATCTGCAATTTCGGCCACTTTAGTGGCAATTTTTGATTCTTCCACCTTCATGTTTCGTAGTGGGAATGCCAGATTGTCATACACTGACATGGTGTCATATATGACTGGGAACTGAAAAACCTGGGCAATATTGCGTTCTTGCGGTGACACTTCATTCATGCGAACGCCATCAAAAAGCACCTCTCCATCCGAAGGTTGTAACAAACCTGATATGATGTTGAGTAAGGTGGACTTTCCGCAACCAGAAGGGCCGAGGAGAGCATAAGCCCCCCCATGCTCCCAGGTATGAGTCATTTCGGTGATTGCATACTGTGCTTGGCTGCCTTTGTGTTTCTCATAGGTATGAGCTAAGCCATTTAACTTAATTTCTGCCATGATGATTATCCATATACTCGATGACTAGGGGCTTGGATTAAATTTTCATCCGTGCCGAATACGTACAGTTTGTGAGTTGGGATGTAGACTTTAATGACATCGTCAACATCGTATGCGTGCACCCCAGAGAGGTGAAGCACCAGATTGAAGTGTTCATTTCTGACGTGTAAAAATGTTTCAGATCCACTGATTTCTGCCACTTCAACGGTGACAGCCACTTCTAAATCATCATCGTTTTTGGGTAGTAAACTTAAGTGACTTGGGCGTATACCAAACTGGTAATCACCTTGTTTTAAGTCGTTTAAGTCTTCATTAAGCGGAAAATGAACAGTGTCATCGAAAGTCACTTCAGAGTTGGTCACACTGCCGTTGAGTAAATTAATTGGCGGTTCATTGAAAAGGGTAGCCGCAGTGACGTTATTTGGAGTGTGATACACCTCTGTAGTCACGCCAGATTGAATGACTTTACCTTGATGCAGAATAGTGGTGGTTCCACCCAACGCAAGGGCTTCATTAGGTTCTGTCGTGGCATAAAAAGCCAAAATATTTCGTTGCTGAAATAGTTCACGCATCTCTTGTCGTAACTCTTCACGCAATTTGTAGTCCAGGTTAACCAAAGGCTCATCGAAAAGAATGATCTCTGAATCTTTTACTAGAGCACGAGCCATGGCAGTTCGCTGCTGCTGTCCACCAGATAGTTCTAGAGGGAGGCGGTCTAAATAAGGAGTAATTCTAAGCATCTCTGCTGTTGAGTGTACCCTCTCTTTGATGACCGCTTCTGACATACCCGAAAGACGCAAAGGAGAAGCAATATTTTCAAAAACGTTTAAATTTGGGTAATTAATAAATTGCTGGTACACCATTGATATGTTTCGTTTGCGAACCGCTGTTTTTGTTACATCAATACCGTTCATGAATATTGAACCTGATGTTGGCTTATCAAGTCCTGCAATTAATCGCATGAGCGACGTTTTCCCAGATAAAGTTCGACCGAGTAGCACATTAAAAGAACCCGCTTCAAAGGTGATGTCAGCGTTGTCGATATGTACTTCACCATCTACTGTCCGGCAGACTTGTTTAAGAGTTAAAGACACGTTTACTCTCCATTCGTTTAATTACCATTCCATGTTTATCATGCCCTTGGTTTCGTACGAAACCAAAATGCTCGAATTAGTTCATAGTATTGAATAAGCGAATAACGTGCCAATATGTAAAATTAATGTTAAATTATTATTTTATGCACTTATACAGCAAGTTAGCTGTTATTTTCACCTGTGGTAGGATGTGCTTAAGAAATAAAGATTTACAATTTGTTCATTAATAGTTAACAATGTGAACACTGTTTTGTTCACTTACGAAATTATTTAATTGAACATTGTTACTAAGCCGGAGAGAGAATGTCCCATCTCAAAGAGAATGCAGCACAACATCTTTACATGGTTGAATCATCATGGGAACGTTGTAGAGAAGCAGGGCTTGAGCATAATAGTAAACCGATCATTGAAATTAATGATCGGGGAAGTTATGCAGATTCTATTGACAAGAATAGAGTTTTATTAGAAACAACAAAACAGAAAGTAATGCCATTTTATGAACATTTACTAGAAAATAGCGGTTGTTTAGTGCAATTAGCCGATTATGAAGGTCAAATTCTTAATTCTTGGGGAGAGCAGCATTTTTCTAACCAACCATTAGACGGCTTGTTTAATAAAGGCGCTTTTTGGAAAGAGGGTTTAGTCGGAACCAATGCGATTGGCACCGCTTTAGCTACGTCTTCTATAGTACAAATCCATTATGACGAGCATTTTTTATTGGCAAATCGTTTTATGACAGGGTCAGCAGCGCCTATCATTGATGCTAAAGGAGATACCTTAGGGGTCATTGATATATCGACAGACAAATACATCCCGCAAGCACATACTTTAGGTTTGGTTAAAATGATGTCGCAAGCCGTCGAGAATCAAATAATCATCTCTAATTTTCAAGCTAGCCATCTCCTCTTCTGGTTTAATACGAGTGCTGAAAATATAGACAGTCAGTGGTCTGCACTCTTAGTTTTGGATGATACAGGACGAGTAATTTCGTCGAATAAAAGAGCCAAGTTAGTCATGGGGGAGCCCTTGGTTGACCTAAATGTAGAGCAGCTATTTAATCAATCATTGCCAGTTCTTTTATCAAATAATCAACGAATTGCAAACAAAGTCATCAACAGTCAAGGAGTTAGGTTTTATGGGCAAATTGTGGTGCCTAACAAGTTATCACTAATTAAACCAACTGGACCATCCGATACCAAAATGGAGAAGACAGGGCCATTAACGGTTGAAAAAATAAATTCAGGAGACCCTTCAATTGCTCGCTCCTTGCGGCAGGTATCTAAAGTTATCGGTAAGAATATTCCCATATTAATCTACGGAGAAACAGGGGCAGGAAAAGAGGTATTTGTTAAGGCTATCCATCAATTAAGTGAGCGGGCTAAAGGCAATTTGGTTGCGGTGAATTGTGCCGCGATTCCTAAAGAATTGGTTGAATCTGAATTGTTTGGATATGAAAAAGGCGCATTCACTGGTGCTAACCCTAAGGGCTACATTGGACTGATACGAGAGGCGAATGAAGGGACATTATTCTTAGATGAATTAGGCGACATGCCCTTAAATATACAAACTCGGCTGTTACGAGTGCTACAAGAGAAAAAGGTAACGCCTGTTGGATCGACTAAAAGTTATGAGGTTGATTTCCAGCTCTTTTCCGCAACAAACGTAAATCTAAAGCAGCGAGTGTCACTCGGTGAATTTCGCCAGGATCTCTTTTATCGTATTTCTGGGTTAAATATTACGCTACCAGCCTTGAGAGACAGACAAGATAAAGAGCAGATTATTAATCACTTGGTCAATACACATAAAGAGTCAGATGAAAGAGTAGTGGTGACCAGTGATGTGATTGAATTGTTTAAGAATCATCCATGGCCTGGAAATGTTCGGCAGATGGAATCGGTTATTCAGATAGCATTGGCTATGTCTGAAGAAGGGGAGATCAAAGCTGAACACCTACCCGATGACTTTTTTGAAGATATGATTCACGACGAAGAGTGTCAAACACTGGGAACGGCGAACGATGCTGATGGAGTGGAGTGGTATGACATCTATCAAAAATTTAAAGGTAATATTTCGGAAACGGCCAAAGCGCTTGGCGTTAGCCGAAATACCATCTATAAACGATTAAGGGAAAAGGGCATTAAATAACCCTAGTCGATAATAATATGAGGCAGATAACGAGACAGGTCTTGAGTGATCAATGATGAGTCTTCACGAATTGAGATACCAGCAGGTTGATCGTTGATTAACCAGCTACCAATTAACGTATAGTTATTACCAAATTTAGGGAGGGGGTGAAAGGCTTGAATGATCGACCCCTCTTCTCCATATGGCCCGTCAACTTTATAAGTCTCCTTGCCGTCTCTAAATAGCTGAATGTTTGACCCTTCACGCGAGAATAGGGGCTTGACCACATAATCTTTTAGAACACTGGCAGCTGGGTCACCACTAAAAAATGCGGGTAGCAAATTAGGGTGATTAGGAAACATTTTCCACAAGGTAGGCAGTAGAGCTTTGTTGGAGATGACCGCTTTCCACATAGGCTCTAGCCAGTTAACATTGGCCGTAGAGAGATGTTGACCAAACTCTTCATCAAACATGAATTCCCAAGGATAGAGCTTAAACATCCAACGAATGATTTTGTCATCGGTATCGGTAAACTCTCCCTCTTTAGTGACGCCTATGTCCTCAATATGAACAAACGCAGTGGTTAAACCGGCCTCTTTGGCACAGTCTTCCATATATTGAACGGTACCGCGATCTTCTTCCGTGTCATGACAGCAGGCAAAATGTAAGGTTTGACCTGGTTGAAGCTGTTGCAGCTCTTTAAAGCGATTCATCATCAGTTCTTGCAATAGATTGAACTGATCAGAGTCACGCCTAAGATCACCACTTTTCACTTTGTCTTCTAACCAAAGCCATTGCCAGAAGCCAGTTTCAAACACCGATGTAGGAGTATCAGCGTTGTTCTCGTAAAACTTTGCTGGTCCACTGCCATCATAAGCAAGATCGAGTCGCGAGTAGAGAGAGGGCTCTCGACGCTTCCACGAGTCAGCAATACCTTGCCAATGCGCTTCAGGGATCTGAAAACGGCGTAACCACTCTTCGTCACAAACCACTTTATCCACAACATCAAGGCACATCTCATGGATCTCTTGTGTCGGGTCTTCAAGGTCTTTTTCAATCTGCTCGAGGGTGAATTGGTAGTAAGCCGACTCATCCCAATAGGGTTCACCATACATGGTGTGAAAGCCAAAGCCGAACTCAGCAGCACGACGCTGCCAATGTTCTCTAGGTTTACTTTCAATTCTGAGCATTAACCGCCCCAGCTTTTAGTTGAACTGCTTCCCCAGCTGGATTTTGCTGCCGCTTTTGATCCAAAGCCGCCACGAGACATGGTTCGAGAAACCGTTGGTTTAGGTTGCATGTCACTCTTAGACATGAAGGTTTTGCTTTTGCTGTAGCTACGGCCATAGTTTTTACCGTCTGAAGCGACCCAGCTGTTGTAATAAGGGCTACGACGATTCGATGAGGTAAAAAGAGGTTGGGAGTAGTAGTTACGATTACCATGGATAATATTTGAAAACATATATCCAGCCATCATCGGCATAAACCAACTACCTTGACGACTCTGTGCACAGTTTTCGTAACCGAATTCAGATGCACAATCTTGTGCGGAGCTGTATTTTGGAGCGGTACGTTCAGCTTCTCGTACTGCGTCTTCATAAGCAGCACTACACTCTGAAGCATATTCAGAGTTATCACTGATACAATCATTGACGCTGGCGTACATCGTGCTTGGAGTTACCTCTTCACCACAACCGACTAATGCAGTTGACGCTACGGCAACAGTACCGAAGGAGACATATCTCCAATTTGCTTTGCGCATGCGAGAGCAGACGACATTTTGACTACGTTTCATCTCAACTCCTAGTAGGTCATGCAAGCGGCATTGAGAATACCAATAGCGATAGACATAGAGCCCATAACTACCGCTGCAGGGATTTCATTATTAATAATACGCTCTACCAATTTCGGCATGAAACCAAAGCGAACAATAGCGAAAGCAATAACTTGTGCGACTAAGGCAACAACACCCCATAGAGCGAAGTCTAAAATACCGACTGAGTTGGTTGCTGCACTCGCTATGGCAAGGCTATAACCAATGAAAGCGCCCGACATAGTAATGGCTGCAGCGACATTTTTTTCCTCTTTGACCAGAGCCCATTCATCGTAAGGTGTTATACGAAGATAGACGAATTTGAACAGCATCAAAAAAATGATAGATAGGCCAAAGTAGAGTGCAAATGAACCGAGACCAGAGAGAGAAGCGATAAGTTGTGACATAAAAAATTCCTTGTAATAAATAGTCGGGGTTAACCGACAACTTTGAAGTCTGTGGCAGATAAATTAACACCGGTGCTATAGACCACACAGTGATCGGCTCGGTTATCAATGATGGACTCTTCTGCAGAGATGAGAACTGACTCGAAAAGGTCGCTGTCAGCTTCACGTTCATACACCATCACAAATTGATCTGTGGTGGTGATGTTGCCATTGCTGTCCCAGGTTTGCTCCGTCATACCAACGGGTTTAACATTATCCCATACCTTATTAAATAGGTAACCTTCCAGTTGAATATTGGGCTTAACGACTTCATTTTGTAACCAATTATTCCACTGTGTAGTGGTGTCAATCGGTTTGGTTTCGTAGTAATACCAAAGCTTCACCTCTTGGATATCCGCATCAGTTCGGCCCTGCTGTAAAATTTGAATATAGCCATCATCATCAGTGTAGTAACGAATTAAGCGAGACTGCTCATCTAGGTTAACAACACCCACAGCACTAATAAGCTGAGTACGTGACGCGTTACTGATGATCAAGTTAGGTTCAATGATTTTAAATTTAAGATCATCAAGCTCAATCGCACCACCAAGACGTAGGCCCAAGACTTCTGGCGGTTTCGGCTGCGCTTTGGCAGGCTCCGCATCAAGTTTGTTTTTTAACCAATTAAACATAAACTAGCTCCACTTAAAATCATCGATACGTTCATCGGCAATATAGAATATCTGACCACCAGGAGCGATCACCGCATCAAGAGCTGGATTGAGTTCCATTCCTTGGCCATTATTAATAGCAATCAGCGTGGCGTCATGGTTTGCTTTGAACGACTCAAAGATGGATCCGACCGTAATAGCAGCAGATGTTGAAGGGTAGACCACTTTATACTGTGTCATCCCTTTGTTCGAACTGAGTAGCTCGTGGTGTAACTCACTCGATCCTGGGTCAACTGCGGCTTTGGTGAGCATTTCAACAGAGACAGAGGGAATACACTCAGCATTGGGACAGTGCTGTTTTAACAAGTCACTTAAGACTTCATCATTAAAATAGGCAAGAAGGTGAGCATTCGGGTTTTGACTGCTGCAGAAGAGGGCACTAGAAAGTGTTAAATCATCTTTAGGGTTATCAATGATGATGCAATTTGCAGTAGCCACTGATGCTTTGGCCATATCCGTACTGTCGGTATAGCTTCGTACTTTAACGAAGTCGATCAAATCTGGATAAGGGTTTTCAATGTCTGAAATAACACACAGTACAATGCGTCGACGGTTTTTCTCTTCGTGCAGTAGCATCTCAAGGAGGGAGAGGGTGCGTTGTTCATTCCAGCCTAATACAAGTATATGTCCGTTCACTGTTAAGCTCCGTTTGCCTTGGAGGCCGCTTTTCCAATAATTAATGGCAATTGCTGCTAATCGACCAATGGTAATGGCAAATAGTCCCAAACCACCGGGTATAACGAATAGCGATACAATCCACTTTCCAGCCGCACTGGTTGGAGACATATCGCCATAACCAACCGTCGATGCGGTAACAAGCAAATAGTAGACAAAGTCGGTGAAACTTGAAGTCATTGCTGACTCTTTTGCTGCAAATAAAAGTAACCAGCTAATAGCAACGTAACCCGCTACAACAAGTAGCAGGTTACGTCCGGTTAATTGATTAAATTGCGCAGCAGCCCATCGGCGTAATAATAACCAGACTGGCATAGATTCCCTGCTATTTAAATGTAATGACTATAACCAATAAATTACTTACCTAGAATACGAGCAAGTTCATCTTCTGCAGATGATTTTCCACCAGCAGTAATACCAGCGTCAGCCAACTTCTTATCTAAACTGCTACCAGAGTTCTGCTCATCAAGTTCTTGAGCGGCAGAAAATTGAGCAGAACGCTCAGCTTGACGCTTTTTAATGCGTTCAAGAGACTCGGCAGCCGTTGTCATTTTGGCATTGGCACCCACGTTAGTGGTTGACACAGCCGCTTGCGCTTTCTGCACGGCTTCATTGGCTTTGATCACATCAATTTGTTGCTCAAGCTGACGCAATTTGTCTTTTGCTTGGCTAATGTTAGTGCGCATGCTCTGCTCAGACTGAGTGAACTGCTGAAGGTAGAGGTTCTCAGCTTCCTGTTCAGTACGTAGTGTTCCGACTTTGGTTGCACACTCTAGAGCCAACTCTTGTTGACCTTTCTCCATTGCATTACGTGCATGGGATTCGTACTCAGCAACACTGCTCTCAAAATCAGCCACTTTTGTTTCTGACATTTTACGCTTAGCAATCATCGCAACTAATGCTTCATCTGAACGGCGAAGTTCACTTTTAGCTTCACGAATTTCTTGGTCTAAGATTCGTAGAGCTTGGTTATCAGCAACAGATTCTGCCGCTTCTGTCGCGCCACCTTTAACGGCAGTAAATAGTTTTTTCCAAACGCTCATGGGTAATCCTTATAAATACTCTTGGTATAATTCAACAAATGCTTCAACGTTACGGAATAACGTTGCGACTTCAATAACAACGCTCTCTTCTTTTGATTGGGAAGAGAGTGAACCAAATGCCACGTAATAGCTCTCTTCATTGAACATGTTCAGTCCAATAGTGGATAGCGGGAACATCTGGTGTGAACGTAATATGGTGTCGTTCAAACCTGCAACATCAGTAACTGCTGCTTGTGAGAATAGAATAACTTCTACTAAAATTTGCTCTCCAGCAATGGCCAGAAAGGCCTCAATGCCATCTTCATTTCTAATTACTAGCGATTGCTCTAATTGCTCAACGCTCCAGCCTTCATGGCTAGTAAGTAGAGGGGTAAGATCATTAAGTTGTAATGTCATCGTCATTCCTATTGTGTGTTTGAAACTTGTATTGATAGGACAAGTTTCTGTATGAAATGTTCAAAGTTACAAAAACTAAATGTACACCTTTGTACTCCGCTCGTCATATTTATTATATGGGGCTAAATATTTAAATTTAAATGTAAAACCACTAAATATTTAGATAAATTAAATGAACTAAATGGGCAATTACAGTAATCTGGCTACTAAATAACGCCAATCACTGATGGATACTATTATGATTCGACTCATTGTGCCCCTACTCATTATTACTTTCTTACCATTTTTTGGTATTGCGAATGCGGAAACGTCATCAACAGCCCCACAAAACGATAGTATCGCTACCATTACCCAAAAGCCTTTAGTGGAGCGCTACATATTAGATGAATTGAAATCTGTTCGACATGATCTTCAAGATCTCGAGCGTAGATTGGTGGTGGAAATCACGGACAGAGAGTTAGAGCTTGCAGATAAATCACTGGGTTATGCGAGCCTGACAGTTAACTACTTTTTCTACATAATTGCAGGATTTGCCTCATTAATGGCGGTTGTTGGTTGGCAATCACTGAAAGAGATTCGAACGAGTACCACAAAAATGGCTGAGCAGCAGTTGCAAAACATTTCTAAGCAGTATGAAGATAAATTTAAAGCACTAGAGCGCGATCTGAAAAAGAAAACTCGTGTCATTAGTGACAATAACAAACAGATTGAAATTATCAATGAAATTCATAATTTATGGATTCGTGCACAAGGTTCGCAGACGGCTGAGCAGAGAATGGCTGTTTATGATGAGATCTTAAAGATAAGACCTGGAGATTTAGAAGCACTAACACATAAAGCTGATGCTGCCATGGAGATTAAAGAGTACCACTGGGCACTTAGTCTGTGTAACCGTGTGCTTAAAGTGGATGACACCAATGCTCATGCTTTTTATCAACGAGCCTGTGCGTACGCTTGTTTAGGCCTTGAAAGTCAGGCAATTGATGACCTTGAATTGGCACTCTCAAACAGCGGCTCATTTCGTGAGTTGGTGGCAGAAGAGGCAGACTTTGAAAACTTGAAAGGGCATCAAAGATTTGAGGATATTATTGCATCATTAGAATTGCAACGTAATTAAGGGACGAGCTTTAGGTTTAGTATCCCATTCGATACTAAACCAACTCTTTATTGAGGTGAGTTAAGCAAAGCGCTGTTCAAGGTAAGTGATAATATCTTTTGATTCATACATCCAAGTTACCTGATCGTTCTCTTCAATTCGTAGACAAGGAACTTTTCGTACGCCGCCTTCTTTGATTAACTCATCTTCCCACTTCTGTTCTTTTTTAAGGTCTCTGGTTTCTAATGGCAGCGAAAGTCGCTTAGCACTGCGTCTGACTTTCACACAAAATGGGCAGCTATTAAATTGATACAGTTTTAGGGATTCAGCTTGTTGGTTAACGTTAGCTTGTTGTTCATCTGAGCGTTTGATGCCTCTTGGAGAGAACAGTGCGTTAAAAAATAGGATAAGTGCACCAAGGATAATTCGAATCAGTTTCATTGTTGTAGTCCTAACATCAAAAAAAGAGCGTAGAAAATAACATAAAATCCATATAGATCTAGTTAATTTAACAAAAAAGCCCTTAACACACGCTTATCTCGAAAGATAAATAGCAATTAAGGGCTTTTGGAATAGTCAATATTACTTAACGTAACAGGCAAATCCTTTCAGGTAGAAACCTTCAGGGTAAGCGGTATCAATAGGGTGGTCTGCAGCTTGCTCAAATCGTTCTACAAACTGCACAGTACGATTTGCATCTAAGGCAGCATCAGCAATTATTTTCTGGAAAAGAGGTTGATCCATCAAGCCAGAGCAAGAGTAGGTAAGCAGCGTGCCGCCAGGGTTTAAGATTTGCATGGCTAACATGTTGATGTCTTTATAACCACGACAAGCACCATTTAATTGGGATTTTGACTCAGCAAACTTAGGCGGATCCATGATGATAACATCAAAGGTGGTGCCGTTTTCACGGTACTCACGAAGTAATTTGAATACATCAGCATTTAAAAACTCAGCGCGTTCAGCATCAAAACCATTGATCTCAACGTTGGCTTTGGCGGTATCAAGGGCTAATTGAGAGACATCAGCGTTGATGACCTTTTTAGCACCACCTTTTAATGCATATAACCCAAAACCGCCTGTGTAAGAGAAGCAGTTTAATACTTTTTTATCTTTTACATATTTAACAGAGCGTTCGCGGCTATCACGCTGGTCGAGGTAAAATCCTGTTTTATGACCTTTGACAATATCAACGCTGATTTTAACGCCATTCTCTTCAATCACAACAGACTCAGGTGGCTCTTCACCATGAAGGACGCCAGTGCGTTGTTTCAATCCCTCTTTCTTACGCACAGAGACATCTGAACGCTCATAGATGTTGCACTCTGGGTAACATACTTTTAATGCTTCAACTAGATTGTCTCTTTGCGCTTCTGCACCTGCACTGAGTAACTGACAAACTAGGAAGTTCTGATATCTATCAATGGTAATCCCAGGTAGACCATCAGACTCAGCCGCAATCAATCGGTATCCAGTCAGGCCATCACGTACAGCCAATGTGTCTCTGAGTGCTTGAGCTTGCTGAAGACGTTTAACAAAGAAATCACTGTTAATTTGCTCATTTTTATCGAATGTCCAGACACGTACTCGAATCTGCGATTGTGGTGAAAACGCGCCACGAGCAAGCCATTTGCCTTTATTGTCAAAAACTTCAACCGTTTCACCCAGTTCAGGTTTGCCTTCGATTTTTTCGATACCGCGAGAGAAGATCCAAGGGTGACGACGAATTAAGGCTTTATCGCGACCTTTTACAAGATGAATAGCAATGGACATAGAAGTTGCTCTGAATAGGGAGTGGAGGCGTATTCTCAAGCAAGTAGTGCGGAATTGCAAATAAACTCTGTGAACTGGGGCTCACAGAGTATCGATATGATTATAAACATTTTGCCGGTTTAGGAAGCCCAGCTAGTTTGGTGGCCTGTTTTGCAGGGCCTTTACGGAAAAGTTTGAACAGATACTTACTGTTTCCTTTCTCTGGGCCATGTTTCTTTTCAATGGCTTTCACTAARATGCGAATCGCTGGAGAGCTATTAAATTCAAGATAGAAATTACGAACAAAGTGAATGATTTCAAGATGAGCCTCGGTCAACGCTATTCCTTCTTCATCAGCAAGTAACGGGATCATATCCTCTTCCCAAGCGTGTACGTCTTTTAGATAACCTTGGGCGTCGGTTTCAATCTCTTTACCATTAAATACAAGCATAGTTCTCATCGTTAACCAGTGACTAAAACCGAATGATAACGTGTCAATTGGGAATTTGCTATGACAGAAGAGGGATAAAAAAAGGCCTGCTCGAAGGCAGGCCATTTAACAATGAGTCATTTAGCCATTAATCATCGCGCATAATGCCAAGAATGCTTAGCAAGCTGATGAAGATGTTATAGATAGAGACATAAAGTGTTACTGTCGCTGAGATATAACTTGTTTCACCACCGCGAACAATTGACTGAGTAGTCAGAAGAATTGCACCGGTTGAAAACAGAATAAACATTGAGCTCAATGCAAGCTGTAGTAAAGGCATCTGAAGGAATAAGTTTGCAACTACACCCACTAGAAGAACGACAAAACCAGCTAGCATCATGCCGTTAAGGAATGATAGATCACGCTTAGTAGTCAGTGCGTACGCAGACGCTGACATAAACGCAAGGGCTGTACCACCCAGAGCAGTAACGATAATATCACCCATTCCAGCGCCCAAATACATATTTAGGATTGGACCTAAAGTGTATCCAAGGAAACCAGTGAATAGGAAGGTATACATAATGCCTGAGCTATTATTACGGTTCTTCTCAACCATAAAGATCAAACCATAAAAACCAACAATGGTGATTAGGAATCCAGGGTGCGGCAGGTTAAACGCCATAGCTAAGCCAGCAATAACTGCAGACCAAACTAAGGTCATTGATAGTAAAAAGTAAGTATTACGCAAAACCTTATTGGTTTGAATAGCACTTTCTTGTGATGTTGACTGACTAAACATTTGGTTGTTCATATGTTTCCTTAAAGTACTGACTTTGTATGTTGCAATAATTATATAGACAGATATGGTGGCGAAAGTTCAAAAAAACAAGAGCCGCCTGTCATTTAGTTATACTGTTATGACGCTCAACTAATATTACGATTTTAGTTTACTTTATTACTATAAAACAATAATAACCATTTTGTAACTAACTGTGACAGTGAGTATCATTTTTGTTAACGACAGAGTTCAACCACTGTTGTTAAGCGTCGATGAGGTTCAGTAACAAATGGATTATTATTGTCCCATGCGTAACCCGCTAAAATAGAGCAAATCATCTGCTTTATCTTCGGATTAGCATTTTGGTGCAAGACCACATCTTGAAATTCACCACTGTACCAACCTTCAACGTAACAGCGGAATGCGTCCACTCCCCGCATTAATTCATCAGTATAGTCTCTGTTCCAATCGACCTGTTGCCCCGAAAATTGTGCGACCAATAGTTCCGAAGCGATCTCGGCAGATTTCATCGCAATCGTCACGCCGGATGAAAACACAGGGTCAAGGAATTCTCCCGCATTACCAAGTAGAGCGAATTTGTCACTGCATAGACTTGTTACATTCGCCGAGTAACCCATAATATCGCCCCCTGGGTTGGGGTAGACAGCTTGGGCTAATATGTGATTAAGGTTCATCTCTTCTGAAGCGATCTGTTTAAGCGCTTCAATCGTGTCATCAGGATACTGTTTAAAAAAGTCAGGCTCACCCACAACACCTAATGAACATGTTCCATTACTAAACGGAATAAGCCAGAACCACACTTGACGATTGGTTGGATGGATAGAGATGAGTATCTTATCGCGGTCAAAGTGATCAGCGGTAATGTTGTCTTCTATATGAGTGAAAATGGCCTTTCTTGGTGGGAGGGTTGAAGGTTGCTCTAAATTAAGTAATCGAGGTAATACACGACCAAAACCGCTAGCATCAAGGACAAAATCAGCCTCAAGTTGATAGGGTTGTTGATCATTGCCTTCAATGGTCAGCAGAGGGCGGTTTTCAAGGTCAATAGCGGTGACATTATGCTGATAACGGATCTCAACACCTTGTTCAGCTGCTTGATCGGCCAGCACTTTATCAAAATCGGCTCTCTGTACTTGAAATGTAGTCCCTGCACCAGGCGTAAATTTGTTGGTGAAATCAAAGGATGAAAATTGCCCATCAAAATGGAAGGCGGCGCCATTTTTAAATTGAAATTCTGCCTCTTCAACCGCGACAACCATATTGGCTTTCTTAATCACTTCCATGCAAGCTGGCAGTAAACTTTCGCCAATTGAAAAGCGAGGGAAAGTGCTCTTTTCAACAACTACAACGTTGATATTGTGCTGATGAAGCAGGGCTGCGGCGATTGCACCTGATGGACCCGCTCCAATAATAGCGACTTGAGTAGACTGTTTAGTTAACAAGGCTAATCCTTAACCGTTATAAACGAATGAATAAAGATGGAAAAACTAAGCAGGACGCAGCTCTAAAAGCGTGTGTCCTAGTCCAATATTATTTGTCTGTTCTGTCACCACAAATCCCGCCTCTTTAACAATCTCAAGAAAATCATCACTACGGTAAAAACGACTGTTACCATTAGCGAGACAAGTAAAGTATAGGGAGGTTGCGTTTAAACTGTGTGCTGCTGCTTCATATCGTTGAATGTCCCAAAACAGCTCTAGGATATACACTTTAGCATCATGAGCCATCGCCGCTCGAACGCGACGCAAAATATTCAATATTTCCATTGGAGAGAAACAGTCTAAAAATTGGCTCATCCACCACACATCCGCTCCGCTTGGTAAGCTTAAATCTGGGTCTAGCATATTGGTTGGGTGGCCTAGAATTCTACCTTCAAACCCCTGCTGCTTAGCATTAAGTAGAGCCATTTCGATCTGTTGTGGTAGATCAATGATCGTCACTTCAACATCATTATCGTATTTGCAGCACTCAAGGGACCATTTACCGGTATTACCCCCAATATCAAATAGTCGCTTAGGTTTTTCGGCAAAAATTTTATTTAACAGAATAGTAAAGGAGCGATCAGAGTAGAAGTGGTCGAACTTAAACCAGCTCTCTTTGGCTTTTTCTGGCAAGGTTGAAAGTCCTTCATAAATGGTTGGCCAATCACCAAGCTCTTTCAACCCAGAAGGTTCACCTTTTTGAATCGATTCAGTTAAGTGCTGCATAGCGGCATAACAGACGTCTGCAGTGAAGTCCATATTGGCTTCAGTCATTTTGTCGTGAGCTAAATAGTGACCAAGATTCGCTATAACGTAATTAGGCTTATTCCAAGTGACAATATAAGCACTGAGTGCCATGTCCAGCAATACTTTGACACCATATTCGGATACCCCACTCTGTTCGACCAGCTGCTCTGCAGATAAACCTTCAGAACCCGCGGTATCAAGCAAAGCAAGTATTCCGAGATCTCGTAAGGTTTTCGCCGTGTGGAAGGTGATTGGAGCAAAAGAGAGTTGCTGAGCTTGTGTTTTCGCTTCAAGCGCTGAATAGGGGTCTTTGTCGTAAAGAATCACTGCCTAGTACCTTATTATCAAAATTGAAATAGAATAAATCGCTGCTCAATATTCAAATCATATTAGCATTATGCTATTTTACCGCCAATACATTTTGTTTTTTCAATCGGTTAGCCTTATTGATGGTCTACATTTTTTACACAGAGAGTGTCACAAGTCATGATGCAGTTTAACATTAAGCAGTGGACGGCAACCTCTCCAGGCCTAGTAACACAGAGAGATTGGCTTGAATGGGCTAAAACGTCAATGCAGTGGCCAAAAGAAGCCGAAAAGCCACCCGTTGATCTTATACCAGCAATGATGCGCCGTAGAATGAGCACATTAAGTAAACTTGCCATTCAAACGGCACTCTCACTTAGTCAGCAGCATCCCATTGATTATATTGTTTTTGCCAGCCGTCACGGCGAGTTAACACGTACGGTGTCGCTGTTAGAAGATATCTTACAAGGTGAAGATGCCTCTCCAATGGCATTTTCTCAGTCCGTGCACAATACCGCGTCTGGATTGTTTACGATTATTTCAAAACTAACCACTTCGGTTAGCTCCATTGCGGCCTGTGAAGAGACGTTTCATGCCGCGTTAATTGATGCTCTCGCTTATCTTAACCAAAACCCGACTCATAATGTTCTGGTTATTAATTTTGATGAACCACTGCCTAATCAGTATGCTCAATTTGAGACAGATGACTATCAAGGATTTGCGCTTGGCTTCCTTATCGAGTCAGGCGAGCAGTACACTGTTGAAAGAGTGGGCAAACAACCTCTTGATGAAAACATCATTGGAGGGCCAACTAATGCACAGCCAGATGGTTTGCTGTTTATGCAAGGTATGTTGAATGCGTCAGAGCAGTGGATCATTGAAAGACCCCGTGCGGATTATCATTGGCATCAATTAAGCAAGAGCAGTTAAATCGATGAGTCAGTGGTTATTACTCCTAGGCCAGGCATGGCGAATTGTCGCTACAGGGGTGTGCTTTGCTATTTTTGGCATCGGTGCTCTCTGTTTGGCTTTTATTTTTGTGCCAATACAGACTATAACGGTTACCGATCAAAAGAAAAAAGAGCAAGTGGCTCAATCAATCATTCAAAAATCATTTCTGCTTTTCGCAAAAACAATGAGATTTTTAGGTGCTATAGATTATCAGTTTATTGGTGTAGAGACGTTAAAAAAAGAGAGAAACTGCCTAATCATAGCTAACCACCCAAGCTTAATTGATTATGTGTTGATTGGGTCCCAGCTCTCCCAATGTGACTGTTTGGTTAAAGCAAGTATATGGAAGAACTTCTTTATGCGTGGGATAGTTAAAGCTGCGGGCTATATTCCTAATATCAATCCAGAACAGCTGCTTGATTCTTGTAGCGAACGATTAGACGCTGGTAACGTGCTACTGATTTTTCCCGAAGGAACACGGACTAAAGAACAGGGTGAGAGAACACTACAACGTGGTGCGTCACAAGTTGCTGTCCGAACTCAAACTGATCTTAGAGTGATTCATATTACCGTCTCTCCCAGTTTCCTAACCAAAGAGAAGAAATGGTATCAAGTGCCTAAAATTAAACCAATGTTTACCGTTGAGGTAAAAGACAAAATAGAGGTGACTCCCTTTATTACTGAAGCGGATTCACTCTCTTTAGCAGCAAGACAGTTAAATAAACATGTAAAAAAAATACTTTTCCCATAAAATATTCACCAAGACAATTATTAAAATAAGTAGGTTACTGTGACTCAACTGCATACCGATCTAAAACTGCTCATTATTGAAGCGTTAAACCTCGAAGATATCTCAGTAGACGATATTGATACTGATGCCCCTCTATTCGGAGATGGATTAGGACTAGACTCTATTGATGCGCTTGAATTAGGGTTAGCTATTAAGAAACAATTTAATATCGTTATAGATTCTGATGACAGCAAAACAAAAGTACACTTTGCTTCAGTGGCTAACTTAGCACTGTACATAGAGGCAAATGGAACCACTAAAGGGTAGAAAAATGAACCAAGTAGATAATGAAGAAGTACTAAAGCAAGTCAGTGACGCTTTAGTTGAACTGTTTGATGTTGATATCGATGATATTACACCTTCTGCTCAGCTCTACACCGATCTAGATTTAGACAGTATTGACGCTGTTGATCTGGTCGTACACCTACAAAAAGTGACCGGAAAAAAAATCAAACCTGACGAGTTTAAAGAAGTAAGAACGGTTGATGATGTTGTGAATTCTGTTACTGCGTTGTTGCAGGAGAAGTAGTGCGCATCATTGCACTGCTGGCCGCAATTGCACTGTTGGCATACCCCTTTGCAGTCTATTATGGACTTAACAATTATGGTATGAGCTCGGTGGCAATGGTACTGGTGCTGTTGTTTACACTGCGGATATTTGTTGGAAGTAGCGTCCCCCTAAAAGAGCTGAAATATATCGCTTGGATAAGTGGTGTTTCAGGTGTGCTGTTAACCCTTCTAGGTATGATTTTTAAAGATGAAGGGTGGTTTACTTTCTACCCAGTTATTGTCAATTTGTTCATGCTGATATTGTTCGCAGTCAGTCTGTTTCAAAAGCAGAGCATGATTGAACGCTTTGCTAGGTTGCAAGACCCTGAACTGCCTGACAGTGGGGTGTTATACACTCGAAAAGTGACCATGGTCTGGTCACTCTTTTTTATTATTAATGGTTCAATCTCATTAGCGACTTGCTTCCTATCAATGGAGATCTGGACCTTATATAACGGCCTGATCAGTTACTTGTTGATGGGAACGCTTTTTGGTATTGAGTTTATAATTAGAAAACGAGTACAAGCCAGTGGTGCATGAAAAATATTTACCGTTAAATCGTTTAATGAACGAGCGTCACCAAACCATCGTTGCAACGCACCAGGGAAATGAGCAGAACTGGCAGCAATTCAAAACAGATGTCTTTGAGTTATCTCAACAACTATCGCAACATAACGAGCATAAATGGGCGATCTGCTTTCAAGACAGTTATTATTGTGCCGTCGCATTTATGGCCCTAGCTCATGCGGGGAAGCATCTGATTCTGCCAAGTAATTATCAGCCTGCAGCTCTAGAAGAGTTATCAAATCATTTTGATGCAACGCTCCACGATGGGATATTAACCAATCTGTTTAACAAGCCCGCCTATACACTCCCTTTAGTGCCCGTTACTGCAACCGAGGAACAAGTGACTCCGCATTTCAATGAGTTCAGCTTGGATGAGGTGGAATTAACCTTGTTTACCTCAGGATCCAGTGATACACCAAAACCAATTGAAAAAAGTGTATCGCATCTCAATAATGAAGTGGAACAACTTGAGGCGTTATGGGGGAAAACACTGAGTGACTCTAACATTTGCAGTACTGTGTCGCACCAGCACATTTACGGACTTTTGTTCCGAGTGTTATGGCCACTGTGTAGCGGAAGAACGTTCGACCGGGTTAACTTAGTTTATCCAGAGCAGGTGCTGTTAGAAGCTGAAAATAACCAAACGTTAATTAGCAGTCCTGCACTGCTTAAAAGAGTAGGGACCGCTGAAGGAAGTGGACAATATCGAGCTCTCTTTTCATCGGGGGGGCCATTGCCAGAAGAGGCAGCACTATGTTCACTTGAGCGTTTAGGTGTTCGCCCAATAGAGGTATTTGGCAGTACTGAAACGGGGGGTATTGCCTACCGTCAACAACATTCAAGCACCACTCCGTGGACTCTATTTCCCTGTGTGGAGGCGCAGATCAACCCCGAAGGCTGCTTGGCAATTAAGTCGCCGTTCGTTTTTGAGAAGCAGTGGTATAACACCAGTGATTACTGCGAACTGCTACCGAATGATCAATTTATGCTGAAAGGGCGAGCAGATCGGGTGGTCAAAATCGAAGAGAAACGTCTGTCATTAACTGAGGTGGAGAAACGTTTGAACCAGCTTTCCTCGATCGAAGAGTCAGCGGTGTTGACTTCGGATGATGAGAGTCGCACTATTTTATGCGCTGTTATTACATTAACACCGTATGGTCATGATAGAATCACACTTATTGGTAAAGGTAAGTTCTGGATTGAACTTAGAAAACAGTTGCGAGAGTGGTTGGAACCCGTCGGAATACCCCGAAAATTCCGGGTAGTTGAAGCGATTCCAACAAACAGTCAAGGAAAACGAATTAAACGAGACTTAGAGCGTCTATTCACGCTCTAACTCCTTTCCTTTGATGAATACACCGCACTGGTATGAAATAGAGATAGTAGTTATGACAAAACGCAAACCCACAGTGTTAACCACTGTAGAGATTGATGCGCAATCTGACGTTGCTTCGGCAATGAAAAAAGGGAAGGGCGTGATCCTAACTCTTCATATTGATGATGATATTGTCGATTTTAAAGGGCACTTCCCGCAACAGCCTATTCTTCCCGGTGTGACTCAAATTGATTGGGCTATCTATTATGCCGCTGGACTGCTTGGGGCTCCCACTCAATTTATGGGTATGGAAGTCATCAAATTTCAAAATGCGATACTGCCAAATCTGCGCTTACAATTGCATCTGTCATGGCTAGCAGAGAAAAATAAGCTCTATTTTCATTACCTATCAGCTGATGGCGTTCACTCTTCAGGACGAATCCTCCTTGGTGAAAACAATGGGTAATTTTAAACCCTGCTTTTTAGTCCCTTGTTATAACCATGGTGATAAAATCTCAACGGTTATCGACGCACTTAAAGAGCATGAGTACCACATTATTATTGTTGATGATGGCAGCGAACAACAGACGAAATCCGTTCTGCAACAGTACACGTCAAGTGACCGTGTCACGCTATTAACGCTTGAACACAATCTCGGTAAAGGCGGGGCGGTTATTGCAGGGATAAAAAAAGCCTATCAACAGTGTTATAGCCACGCTATTCAAATTGACGCTGATGGCCAGCATGATTTAACCTCGTTACCACAGCTCATTGAGGAAGCTCAAGCATTCCCTACGGCGGTTATTTCAGGGCAACCTGTTTACGATGAGTCGATCCCAAAATCCCGACTATACGGCCGTTATTTAACTCATGTGTGGGTATGGATTGAAACACTCTCCTTTACCATTCAAGACAGTATGTGTGGTTTTCGAGCGTATCCAATTGGTCCGACAATAAATGTTATTGAACGCAGTTATATTGGCCAGAGAATGGATTTTGATACTGAAATTCTGGTACGACTTTACTGGCAGGGTAACGATGTACGTTTTATTGATACCAAGGTGAACTACCCTGATGATGGTGTTTCGCACTTTGATGCACTGTGGGATAACGTGAAAATCTCACTCATGCATACGCGTCTTGTTTTGGGCATGTTACCAAGAATTCCATCACTGCTTAAGCGGACACCGGCAACCCCTCAACATTGGTCAAAACATGCAGAGCAAGGAACCATTATTGGTATCAAAACCTTGTTGGCTATCTATTCGACGTTCGGCCGAACCATTTTTAATTGGTTACTTAAACCCGTTATTGTTTTTTACTATCTGACGGGAAAAACCCCTCGAATTGAATCTGAACGTTATTTAGCTCAGCTCAATGAATATGCGAATACACACTCAATCTCTCTTGAGTATAAGACCAGTAGTTATCAACATCTGCTCTCATTTGGCCACACGATGTTAGACAAATTAGCAGCGTGGAAAGGGGATTTTAGTGATAAAAACTTGGTGGTGCATGGTATCGAGCACTACCCCGCTTTAATGGAAAGAGAGCGGGGTATCGTTTTATTAGGCTCTCACTTAGGAAATTTAGAGTTATGTCGAGCGTTAAGTCGTCGCCATCGTGGCTTAATGATTAATGCATTGGTGTTCACTGATCATGCGCTTAAGTTCAACTCTGTTATGAAAGCGGTTAACCCTGATTCTGAATTAAACATTATACAGGTATCCAATATTGGACCCGAAACCGCGATTTTATTGCAACAAAAAATTGAAAAAGGGGAATGGATCGTTATTGTTGGTGACCGCACTTCTGTCACTAAAGAGCAACGGGTGGTTTGGTCTGATTTTCTAGGCAAACCAGCACCATTCCCACAAGGACCATTTTTACTGGCTTCTATTTTGAAAGAACCGGTATACACACTTTTTGGTTTAAGGGATGAGAGTAAAGTGGAACCCACTTTTGATGTCTACTTTGAACCGTTTAAAGATCAAATAATTTTGCCAAGAGGAAAAAGAGAAGAGGCGCTGCAAACTGTCGTTGATGAATATGCTAAACGCTTGCAGCACTATACCCTAAAAGCCCCACATCAATGGTATAACTTCTTTAACTTCTGGCAGCTAACTGGAATAAAACATGACAAATAACAGTGATAAAACCGTCCTTTTCGGAGGTGAACGCCTTACTATTGAAGATGTAGTCGATATTGCAAATGGCTCAAAAGCGGTCATGAACTCTTCAGACGCATTTACATCAAAAATTGATCGTGGGGTGGCTTTTTTAGAACGCTTATTAAAAGATGACGGCGTGATATACGGGGTTACAACAGGTTATGGCGATTCATGTACCGTGGCAATACCGACAGATTTAGTGGATGAACTGCCGCTTCATTTGACCCGTTTTCATGGTTGTGGCTTGGGTGAAAACCTGGACATTCAACAGGCTCGTTCTGTATTGGCTACCCGTTTATGTTCACTGTCACAAGGGGTATCAGGGGTCACTCATGACTTACTAAATCAAATTGTTACTTTGATCAATCACGACATCACTCCTCGAATCCCGCAAGAGGGCTCCGTCGGTGCTAGCGGTGATCTTACGCCGCTCTCTTATCTTGCCGCAACGTTAATCGGTGAGCGTGAAGTTATCTATAAAGGTGAGATTAGACCAACGGCAGACGTATTTGCTGAGCTAAATATTAAACCCATTAAGTTAAAACCCAAAGAGGGGTTAGCGTTAATGAATGGCACCTCAGTGATGACTGGCTTAGCTTGTATCGCTTATAAGCGTGCTGAGTATCTAGCCAAAATGGCAACGAAAATTACGGCCATGGTGTCGGTTGGTATGCACGGTAACGATTTTCACTTTGACGAATCACTTTTTGCGGTTAAACCTCATCCAGGTCAACAGCAAGTCGCTAGTTGGTTACGTTCAGATCTACAGGCTGAAAGACCACCACGTAATAGTGACCGTTTGCAAGATCGCTACTCACTGCGTTGTGCTCCGCACGTTATTGGCGTGTTGCAAGATAGCCTACCGTGGTTACGCCAAATGATTGAGAATGAACTAAACAGTGCCAACGACAATCCAATCATTGATGGTGATAATGAACGCATACTCCACGGTGGTCATTTTTATGGTGGACACATTGCCATGGCGATGGATTCGTTAAAAACGGCAGTCGCCAACATTGCCGATCTGCTTGACCGTCAAATGGCACAACTGATGGATTATAAGTTTAATAATGGACTTCCATTTAACTTAACGGGTGCCGAGGGCAGTCGCAAACCGATCAACCATGGTTTTAAGGCAGTTCAAATCGGCATTTCGGCATGGACTGCAGAAGCGCTGAAAAATACGATGCCTGCAAGTGTGTTCTCACGCTCTACAGAGTGTCACAACCAAGATAAAGTGAGCATGGGTACTATCTCAGCACGAGACTGTTTACGTGTACTTCAACTTACCGAGCAAGTTACCTCGGCTTCGTTACTGGCGGCAACACAAGCATTGGTTTTACGCAAGCGTAATAACGAACTGGAACATTCGCACTTCAGTGAGTCATTACAGACTATGTTAAACGATGTGCTAGCAGAGTTTGAACCTGTGATTGAAGATAGACCTTTAGAGACGGATCTACGCCTGTTTATTGAACATATCCAACAACAAAAATGGACACTTTATTAAAATGAATGGTGCCAACGTATTAACTGCTGAGATAACGTTAGTTACCTCATTCAACGATGCAGACCCTATGGGCGTTATCTACCATGGTAACTATTTCCGATACTTCGAGCAGGCTCGCCATGAGCTAATGAGCAAGATCGATTACAGTTACCATCAAATGGTAGAGTCTGGATACAGTTGGCCAATCATTGATACTCGTGTTAAATATGTCAAAGCGGTCCCTTTTTGTCATGAGATAAGGGTCACTGCGACGCTTACTGAGTGGGAAAATAGGCTGAGGGTTGATTATGTTGTCTATGATGCAAAATCTGGCGTTAGAATGACCAAGGCTCACACTCTACAAGTGGCGGTCTCTATTGATGATGCTGAGATGTGTTTTGCTTCACCTAAAATATTTATCGATAAGGTTGAGAGTTATCATGCGAGCTTACAACAAGATTAAGCCCATCATGATGGGCTTGGCGTTGATCGTCTGTTCGATGAACAGCAATGCCATTACATTACAGTCGTTGCAGAACACTTTGTCACAACACGCTGTGGTTAGAGGTGATTTTTCTCAACAACGTGTTATGGCCCTTTTCTCAACACCACTCCTCTCAAGTGGCACCTTTCTTTTGGCTGATAATCATGGGCTTATTTGGCAGCAAAGTGTGCCATTTCCAACTCAACTTCGATTAACCAAAGAGAAACTTAGTCAATCATTTGATGATGGAGAACCGCAGATAATGACCGCAAAAGAGAACCCGATGGCGTTCTATTTTAGTCACATATTCCTCTCTCTGTTTCGTGGTGATACCGATCAATTGCATAAGGATTTTAGGACAGAGCTAAGTGGAGATGACCAAGAATGGACGCTCTCTCTTATACCTAAATCTGCGCCATTGAATGCGGTTTTTTCAATGATTGAAGTGACTGGTAGCAGTTACATTAGTCGTGTGCAATTAATAGAGATAAAAGGTGACAGCAGTATCATAAGCTTTAACAATCAGTCCTCGACGCCTATTGCACTCACTACAAAAGAGATCGCTGCTTTTGACTTTTGAGCGTATATATAAAAAAGTAGCCCTAATATGGTTGATGGTTGTGCTGCTGTCTTCCGGGTTATTAGTGAGTTTCTTTATGCAGTCAAACTCGCCAATAGAAACCAATATTCTGAAACTATTGCCAGAGAACAGGCAAGATCCGATTGCACAAGAAGCATTTAATCAAGTAACAGATAACCTTAGCGATAAAGTAATATTTCTGATTGAACAGCCCCAGAAATCAACAGACGGAACGAATATGATTGATGCGGCAGATGCATTTGTCATTAAGTTATCGACGCTACCCCTGTTCAAGCAGGTAACCGGAGTTATTAGCAAAGAAGATCAACAAGCGTGGGGAGACCTCTATTATCCTGCTCGAGCACAACTGCTCACGGCTGAACAACAATATCGACTGAACCATCAACCAAAAAATCAAGTTGAACACACCATTAAACAGGTATACAACCCTTTTGCTGGTGTAACCGCTAGCGAATTAAGTGGTGACCCGTTTCTTCTGTTTCGTGACTTTATGACACAGTTGAATGGCAACAACAGTAATATTCAATTAAAAGATGGTTACTTAACCGCCAAATATGAAAAGCGCCATTACCTCATTATTACGGCAACATTGGCCCATTCACCCTATCAATTGTCGTCGCAGCAACAACTTTCACAGCTAGAGGCGATTGAGAGTGACATAAAAAACGAGTATGACGTTGAGATCCTACATACTGGGGTGATCTTTTATGCTGCGTACGGTACACAAAGTGCCAAGGGTGAAATGAGTACCATCGGAGTCGGCTCACTCATCGGTGTTATATTTATCGTGCTCTTTATCTACCGAAGCACGTTACCACTGTTTTTAGCCCTGCTGTCCATCGGGACTGGTCTTGTGATCGCAACGGTATCAACCATCGTTGTGTTTGGAAACATACACCTTTTTAGCATGGTATTTGGGGCGAGTTTGATTGGCGTCTCTATTGATTACGCATTTCACTATTTAACGGATCGATTGGCTGCGGGCAAAACATGGAACGCTCAAGCAGGGCTCAAACAGATTTTTGCTGCGATTTTGTTGGGATTAATTACTAGTTTGATTGGCTATTTAGGCATGTTGATTGCCCCTTTCCCCGGGCTACAGCAATTATCTCTGTTTTCATCGGTTGGCTTGATTGCCTCTTTCCTCTGTGTTGTCTGTTGGTATCCTATCCTGGCCGCAGCACCACAAAAGCGACAAGTAGCTGCTACTAAACTGCCTTTTTCAAGAGTGATGAGTGTTTGGATAGCATTCTGGCAGAAAAAAAAGACCAAGGTGATACTGCCAACATTTATTGTGCTGCTTTCTGCTTTTGGCCTCTATCACGCACATTACAATGATGATATTCGCCAGTTACAAGCCATGCCGTCTTATCTCACGGATCAAGAGAAGCGGGTGAAGACCGTCACGGGGCTGGATAATAGCCAACAGATGCTGGTGGTTACTTCAGAAAAAAGTGCAGATGACCTGCTACAAAAACTGGCACTAATATCGGAGAAATTAGATCTTGAAGTGGAAAAAGGAACATTAAGCAGTTTTCAAAGTATCAGCCAATTTGTGCCTTCAGAAGCCGTTCAACAGAAGAATTATCAATTGGTTTCGGAACTCTACCTTACACAAGCTGAATTATTAAAAGAAAAGCTTGGTTTTAAGGTGGTGCCTCAACTACAACAACCCTTTAAGCTACTGACCATTGAGGATTATTTAGCCTCCAGTGCATCAGACGCACTGCAATTTATGTGGTTAGGAAGAGTAGATGATGTGTTTGCGGCGGTGATCACGACAGCGGGTGTGAATAGCAGCCAACAGTTAAAAACCTTTGCAAAAAACAGTGGTATTATCTATCTCAACAAAGCGGATGAAATATCAGAGCTGTTTTCTCAATACAGAGTGAAGGTGAGTGAATTACTGGTCATGGCATTTTTCACTATTTTTCTGGTGATGATTTGGCGCTATAACATCATGCGTGCTCTGTTTATCGTGTTACCACCAGCCATTGCAGGTGCTGCAGGTCTTGCGATAACCGCAGTAACAGGGGGAGACCTCAATTTATTTAATTTGCTCGCCTTACTGCTGATTTTAGGCATTGGTATTGATTACACACTCTTTTTTGCTGAACAGAAGCATGAAAAGAGCACACTTCTCGCCGTGACTCTTTCAAGCATAACAACCATTCTTTCGTTTGGGTTGTTGGCTTTAAGTGAAACACAAGCGATACACAGTTTTGGCGTCACCGTTTTAGTCGGGATTATCGTTGCTTGGGTCTTAGCGCCATTAAGCAAGACTGATATAAGCCCCAATAATAGTTAATATCCAAGGATTGAAGATGATAAATATTCCAAATAACAGATACTGTAAATGGATGGCCGTTTTATCAATAATAGTGATAAGTGGTTGTAGCTCGATGAAACAGAGCACAGATAGCCAGAATCAAGAGAGCCATTTTGTCTCACCGAGTAACCAGGTCGAGTTGCAAGCTGGTAAGTTTGTTTCACTTCCAACCGCGGCAGAATTTGGTTCCAATTTAAATGCGAGTCAGTTGATTACCGTTGATTGGAATGACCAACAACATAAACTGCCGGTTCAGTTGGAAGTTGATGCTGAAAAAGTAGTATTAGCTGGCTTCGCTTCATGGGGAGCGACACTGTTAAGCGTTACCTATGATGATCACTCATTTGAAACCTTCGTAATGCAAGGATTATCAGAGACTTTACCAGAGCCTAAACAGGTACTCTTTAATGTAATGGTCACCTTATGGCCAGTGGATACTTGGACGGATCGATTAAAAGAGATTAACTGGACACTGACTCAACATGGCGATCAACGCCTACTAAAAGATTCTAATGGTGACGTAGTGATTAGGATTGATTACGCCGCCGCACCCTATTTACAGGGTGACATTGTGATTACCAACGAAAATCTAGGTTATCGCATTACGATTAAAACCTACCAGTACCGTCATTAATTGTTTTGGAAAGTCGCCAATGAACAGTTCAAAACAACAGCCGACTATTTTTATTAATGGATGCGGATTTAACTCAGCTTTGGGGCATTCACCTGAGCAGATTACGGCTTGTTTAACACAGCAACAACCTGCAGACATGTACTGCGAGTCTGACTGGTTAAACAATGGGAAATCAACGGTGGTAGGCAAAGTAACCAGCCAATTACCTGAAATTTCAGACACAATGTTGATGCTGCATAAAAATACTCGGAACAACCGTTTGGCACTTTCAGCCCTTCAGCAGATTGAGTCCCTCATTGAAACGGCAAAATCTCAGTATGGGGCCTCACGGATAGGTGTCGTTGTTGGAACTAGCACATCGGGTATCTCTGATGGCGAAGTGGCACTCTCTCAACGTCTGGGTCAACAAGCCTTTCCTGATAATTTTCACTACCATCAACAGGAGTTAGGTAATTTAGGTCAATTTGTGGCTGATTATTATCAACTCACTGGTCCTGCGTACACTATCTCTACGGCGTGTTCGTCCAGTGGGCGTGCTTTTATATCGGCACAACGATTACTTAACATGCGGATGGTAGATGCAGTTATTGTTGGTGGATGTGACTCTTTGTGCAAGCTGACATTAAATGGTTTCAACAGTTTAGAAGCACTGTCTAATGTGCATTGTAATCCCTTCAGTGAAAATCGCGATGGGATAAACATTGGTGAATCTTCCGCATTTATGTTGCTTTCACACCAGGCCAATAAAAACCAGAAAAATGTGGCACTGTTTGGGGTGGGTGATAGTTCCGATGCTCACCATATTTCAGCCCCTCATCCAGAAGGCGACGGTGCGGTAGCGTCAATGCAAAAAGCGCTTCAAGATGCTGATCTTACTCCTTCTGAGGTAGGTTATATTAACGCACATGGCACGGCGACACCGCTGAATGATGCGATGGAAGCGAAAGCGATATATCGACTGTTTGGTGCCAACACACCCGTCAGTTCAACCAAACCATTAACAGGCCACACATTAGGTGCAGCGGCAATCACAGAAGCCGCTATTTGTTGGCACATCCTGCAATACGGACTCCCACTGCCCATACAGATAAATGATGGGCAAATAGGCGACGAACTGGCGGATATACAGCTTGTGCATCAAGAACAAGCGTTGAGAAAAAAAGCGATATTAAGTAACTCTTTCGCGTTTGGTGGTAACAACGTAAGTTTAATTTTTGGGATTGAGAATGAGCAGTAAACCGCAATACCCATCCATGTTAGAGCTATTACCTCATGATATGCCAATGGCGTTAATCAATACCTTGGTCAATGTGAGTGACATCAGTGTACAATGCCAAGTCACAATCGACAGTTCTTCTCTATTTTATTGCAGAGAGAATAAAACGATTCCTGGCTGGGTCGGCATTGAGTATATGGCTCAAACTGTAGCCGCATGGTCTGGTTACCATGCGTTGCAAGCAGGAAAGCCATCACCAATAGGTTTCTTGCTCGGTAGCCGTAAGTATGAATCTCACTGTCCAGCGTTTAGTGAGGGGATGGTATTACAGGTTTATGGCGAACAAGTCTTGGAAAATGATGGGATGGCCGTTTTCAGTTGTAGAATTGAGCATGAATCACATCTTTTGGCCTCCAGCCAGTTGAATGTGTTTGTCCCTACTGAAGAGAAATTGGAACAATTATTAACAGGTCAAAAGCGATGACTCGACACGTATTAGTAACAGGCGCAAGTAAAGGCATTGGCCGCGCAATCGCGGTACAGTTAGCAGCCGACGGATTTACCGTTGCTGTCCATTTCATGGGAGATGAGCAGGGAGCGCAACAGACATTAGACACCATTACGGAAGCCGGTGGCGGTGGTCGATTGATCCGGTTTGACATCAGTAATCGAGAGCAGTGCAGGGTAGAATTAGCAAAAGACATTGAACACCACGGTGCGTATTACGGTGTGGTCAATAATGCGGGTATCACACGCGATACCGCCTTTCCAGCTATGACTGAAGAGGAGTGGGATGGCGTTATTCATACCAACTTAGACAGTTTTTATAATGTGTTGCACCCATGCATCATGCCGATGGTTCGAAATAGAAGTGGCGGTAGAATTGTGACCATGGCTTCAGTGTCAGGGATTACCGGGAATCGAGGTCAAACCAATTACAGCGCGGCAAAAGCCGGTGTGATCGGGGCGACAAAATCATTAGCATTAGAATTGGGTAAACGTAAAATCACTGTTAACTGTGTTGCCCCTGGTCTTATTGACACTGGAATGGTTGATGATCACGTCAAAGAGCACGCGTTACCTCAAGTTCCATTAAGACGAATGGGAGAGCCTAAAGAAGTGGCAGGGTTAGTCAGCTATTTAATGTCCGATGTTGCGGCTTATGTTACGCGACAAGTAATATCAATTAATGGAGGTTTAGTATGAGTCGTCGAGTAGTTATTACGGGGATGTCGGGCGTGACCTCTTTAGGAAATGATTGGCCGAGTGTCGAAGCTAAACTCAAAGCGTGTGAAAATGCAGTGCAGTACATGCCAAGCTATGAAGAGTTTGATGGTCTGAACACCAAGCTGGCTGCACCAGTGACTGATTTCGAATTGCCTAAACACTATACACGCAAAAAAATACGTTCAATGGGGCGCGTCTCGCTGTTTGCCACTTATGCAACTGAACAAGCGCTAGCGCAGAGTGGTTTGAGTGGTCATGATGTATTGACTAATGGTGAAACAGGGATTGCCTACGGTTCATCAACAGGTTCAACGCCAGCAGTGAGCGCTTTTGGTGTGATGCTGAGAGATAAATCAACGAAAGATATAACGGCCACCACTTATGTTCAGATGATGCCGCATACGGCTGCTGTGAATGTCGGTCTTTTCTTTGGTCTTCGTGGGCGAGTGATTCCAACCAGCAGTGCCTGTACCTCTGGTAGCCAAGCGATTGGGTATTCGTATGAAGCGATCAAACACGGCTACCAAACGGTGATGGTTGCAGGTGGTGGCGAGGAATTATGTCCGACTGAGTCTGCCGTATTCGATACGCTGTTTGCGACAAGTCTAAAAAATGATCAGCCAAAAACCACGCCGAGTCCTTACGATAAAGATCGTGATGGGTTAGTGATTGGAGAGGGCGCTGGCTCATTAGTATTGGAAGAGTACGAACATGCGAAAGCGAGAGGTGCGACGATTCTTGCTGAGTTAGTTGGTTTTGCAAGTAACTGTGATGCGGCGCATGTGACACAACCTAAGATGGAAACGATGCAGAAGTGCATGGAGATGGCTCTTACGGACGCTAAACTTATCACTGCGGATATCGGCTATGTCTCTGCACACGGCACGGCCACAGAGCGTGGAGATATAGCAGAAAGTAATGCTACGTCTAATCTATTCGGTCCTAACATGCCGATAAGCTCGCTAAAAAGTTACTTCGGACATACGTTGGGGGCTTGTGGTGCTGTTGAAGCGTGGTTAAGCATTGAGATGATGAATAGCGGCTGGTTTAGTCCAACACTGAATCTAAATAACATAGATGAAAAATGCGGTGAGCTCGATTACATTACAGGTCAAGGGCGTGAACTCGATTGTGATTACATCATGAGTAACAACTTTGCTTTTGGTGGTATTAATACTTCACTGATTTTCAAGCGGTGCAAAGCGAATTGATCGCTCATTTAGCGAGATAAAAATAGAAAAGGGCATCGGTTACGATGCCCTTTTTTGTCTCTGCTGTTTTGAGATTAGTGGTTTAAGATCTGGCTTAAGAACAACTGGGTACGGTCTGATTGAGGGTTTTCAAAGAAATCAACTGGGTTATTCTCTTCGATAATTTCACCCGCATCCATAAAGATGACTCGGTCTGCCACCTCTTTTGCAAAGCCCATTTCATGCGTAACACATAACATGGTCATCCCTTCACTCGCTAACTCAACCATTACATCTAACACTTCACGAACCATCTCTGGGTCGAGTGCTGAAGTTGGCTCATCAAACAACATAATTTGTGGGTTCATACATAGAGAACGTGCAATAGCAACTCGTTGCTGCTGCCCACCTGATAACTGGCCAGGAAACTTGTCCGCTTGCTCAGGAATCTTAACACGCTCTAGATACTTCATTGCAATGGCTTCAGCCTCTTCTTTAGGCATTTTCTTCACCCAAATAGGAGCTAGTGTACAGTTCTCAAGTACGGTTAGGTGAGGGAATAGGTTAAAGTGTTGAAAACACATTCCCACTTCTTTACGCACTAATTCGATGTCTTTTAGATCTTCTGTAAGCTCGTTACCAGCAACATAGATCTCGCCTTTTTGGTGCTCTTCTAAACGGTTAATACAGCGAATCATTGTTGATTTACCTGAGCCAGATGGGCCACAAATAACAATCTTTTCGCCTTTTTTAACGTTTAGGTTAATGTTTTTTAGTACGTGAAATTGTCCGTACCATTTGTTCATGTCCTTTAGTTGGATCATGTAATCTTCTTGCTGCGTCATAATACGTCCTTGATGATCAATTCTATTATTCTAAAAACAAATTATCGTTTGTGACCGGTATTGAGCTTATCTTCTAGGAAAATCGAATACCTAGACATACCAAAGCAGAATACCCAAAACACTAACGCGACAAAGATGTAACTCTCCGTTGAGAAACCTAGCCACTCTGGATCGGTGTTTGCGGCTTGACCAATACCAAGAACATCAAACATACCGATGATTAACACCAGACTGGTATCCTTAAACAGTCCGATGAAGGTGTTCACAATCGAAGGAATCGTGATTTTCAATGCTTGAGGCATGATAATAAAGGTGATTTTTTTCCAGTAGGAAAGCCCTAATGCATCAGCGGCTTCATACTGTCCTTTTGGAATCGCTTGTAACCCACCTCGAACTACTTCTGCCATATAGGCGGCACTGAACATCACCACACCAATTAAGGCTCGTAGCAGTTTGTCCATCTCTGACCCGTGTGACAGGAACAGAGGAAGCATGACTGATGCCATAAACAGCACGGTGATCAGTGGAACACCACGCCATATCTCAATGTAGACGGTACAGATACTACGGATTATTGGCATCTCTGAACGTCGGCCTAGGGCCAGCACCACACCAATAGGCAGGGAGACCACAATACCGACGATAGCAATCACCAAGGTGATCAGTAACCCTCCCCAAAGATGGGTATCAACTACAGGCAGGCCAAATACGCCGCCATAAAGAAGACCAGCTGCGAAGAAAGGGAAGATATTCACAAACACTAACCAAATAATGAATTTTTTTGGAGTATGTTCATAAGCCAATAGCACAACAAAGACAGCAAGCAGCGCAAAGAAGAGTTCGGCACGCCACAATTCAGCTTCTGGGTAGAAACCAAACATAAACTGTTCAAAACGAACGCTGATGAATACCCAACAGGCGCCTTCTTTACTGCATGCGTCTCGAGTGGTACCCACCCAATCTGCGTTAATAAATGCCCACTCCGCAATCTCCCATAATGCACTAACAATCAAAAATGCTAATACAAGGGTCATTACTGAGTTAAAAATAGAACTAAATAGATGTTTCTTTGCCCAGGTTACCGGTCCAACTGTGTTAGATGGTGGCGGCAAGTCGGGTTGAAATTGATGTATGCTCATATTATCTCTCCACCAGCGCCACTTTACGGTTATAGATATTCATCAACATAGACGTGACCAAACTGATCGTTAGGTAAACGGCCATAGTCATTAAGATGATCTCGATTGCCTGTCCAACCTGATTCAATGTTGTTCCGCCAAATACGGACATCAAATCTGGGTAACCAATTGCCATCGCAAGGGAGGAGTTCTTGGTTAAATTAAGGTATTGACTGGTTAACGGTGGAATAATGATTCGTAGTGCTTGAGGGACAACCACAAGCTTGAGCGTTCTCTTTTTAGGTAAACCTAGCGCCATAGCCGCTTCGGTCTGTCCGTGACTAACGGCATTAATACCAGAACGAACGATCTCTGCAATGAAGGCTGCAGTGTAAACACTTAACGCTATCATCAGTGCTGCAAGTTCAGGAATGAAACTGTAACCACCTTTGAAATTAAAGCCTTTAAGAGCGGGGTATTCGATTGAAATTGGCATCCCTGAAATGAAATAGGCAACCAGTGGTAGACCTAAAATCAGACCTAGGCTTACGCTAACAATCGGAGACTGTTGACCGGATAATTCCTGCTTCTTGTGCGCCCATGAACGGTATATAAAAGCACCAACAAGACCAATGACTAATGCAATACCAATCAGCAGTGATCCCGATTCGAAAATTGGCTTTGGTAGAAATAGACCTCGAACGTTCAAGAAGATCGCTTCACCAATGCTGATACTCTGTCGCGTTGACGGTAAGCTTTGGATAACGAAATACCAGAAAAAAATCTGTAATAAAAGTGGGATGTTACGAAAGATCTCAATGTATACTGCTGCTACTCGGCTGATTAACCAGTTTGTAGAGAGTCGGGATATCCCGATAAAGAAACCCAGAAAAGTAGCACAGATAATTCCTAGGAAAGAAACAACGAGTGTGTTGATTAATCCGACATAAAATGTACTTGCGTACGAGTGAGATTCATCATATTCGATAAGGGAAAACCCAATACCAAAACCTGCTTTTTCACTTAAGAAATCAAATCCAGTGGCAATACCACGAGCATCAAGATTGACTAATGCATTGTTCACAATGGTATAGAAAAAATAGACTAAACCAATGATTGCGAAAAATTGGAAAACGACAGAGCGAAAAGTAGGATTGTATAGGAGACTTTGGTTTTTTTTAGGGGCAGATTTTGAATCAGCCTGTAGTTTAGACGTCATAACGGCTACAACCTCAATTCCATTTGAAAAAGGGGGTGAACTCTCTTTCTTTAAAAGACGAAAGCCACCCCATAGTATTTATAATTATTATTGTATATTAACGAATTGGTGGAGCGTACATGAAGCCACCTGCATTCCATAGTGCATTCACACCACGAGCAATTTGCAGAGGAGAACCTTTACCTACTGTACGTTCGAAGCTTTCACCATAGTTACCAACTTGCTTGATTACCTGGTAACCCCAATCGTCACGGATTCCTAAACCTTTACCTTTTGGTCCATCAAGACCAAGTAGACGACGGATGTTTGGATCTTTTGAATCCTTCATCTTGTCAACGTTTGCAGAGGTTACGCCAAACTCTTCAGCATTTAGCATTGCATTTAATGTCCACTTAGCAATGTTAAACCACTGGTCATCACCTTGAATAACAACAGGGCCTAGAGGCTCTTTAGAGATAATTTCTGGTAGTACTTGCGCAGAAGCAGGATCTTTCAAGTTCAAGCGAAGTGCATATAGACCAGATTGGTCAGTGGTTAATGCATCACAACGACCAGAATCAAATCCTTTAGACGTTTGAGCAGCAGTATCAAATACTACTGGCGTATACTTCATTCCTTTAGTACGGAAGTAATCTGCAAGGTTCAACTCAGTAGTCGTACCAGATTGAACACAAACAGATGCGCCATCTAGTTCTGTAGCACTCTTAAGTCCAAGCTCTTTTTTGACCATGAAACCTTGACCATCGTAGTAGTTAACACCGACGAAGTTCAAACCAAGAGCCGAATCACGGTGTAGAGTCCATGTTGTGTTACGAGATAGAACATCAATTTCACCAGACTGAAGAGCAGTAAAACGCTCTTTTGCAGTCAGTGGAACGTATTTAACTTTTGATTTGTCACCTAGGACAGCAGAAGCAAGTGCTTGACAGTACTCTACGTCAATACCTTCCCATTGGCCTTTTGAGTTGGGGTTAGAAAATCCTGGTAAACCAGTACTCACACCGCACTGAACAAATCCTTGTTTCATTACTTTTCCTAGTGTCCCTTCTGCTGCCATAGCATTACTTGCTATAAGTGCAGATGAAGCAGCTAGTGCTGTAAGTAGTACTTTCACTTTCTTCGCCATTTTATTCTTCCTGTATTATCCATAATAGGGATCGAGGTATTGCTGTTTTATTATGCTTGTACCAAAGGTTATAACTAAAAATTGGTTCGCAATACCTGATATCCAACTGGATGCTTATAGTCACTTCTCTAAGGGTCACTAACTACGCATCGACAATTAAACCTACAACAATGTTATTAGTTTGTGAAATGCTGTTATTTTTTATGAAAGGGCTTGTTAAGCCAGCGTTTTTAAAATATCCAGTAACATATGTAGGTTTTACATAATAAATGTAGAACATAAAACTGCTAAAAGCGAAAGGCTTGAGATAAATATTTTTTTTATATTATCCTGTTTTTTTTATCATCGTCGTAATTTTGAGCGGTGAAACGGAAAAACGTGACAGGATGGTGAATAGAGTGTGACCTAACTAAGGTTTGTTCTTGCCTGAATTTTAATCAGATCAACACTTTTAGAGCGATTGGATTTTATTTTCTAGCAGGCTTAATTGTTTGTAAAATGTGCGATATCTTCAGTTTCTGCAAAAAGTAGGATTATTAATTCACTGAAAATGCATATGTATGCGATATTATTGACTGAAGAAGATAAATAATGATCTGCAGCATTTTATAAACTAAATGAGGAATACTCACGGGCTTCTAAAACGGCTATTAATGGAGGTTATGAATACTGTATGATGCCAAAACAAGTGGTTAACAGTTGAAGGTATAATGAGATATTTTCCAATATTTTTTGATTTGAACGGCAAGCAAGTCCTCGTTGTTGGAGGTGGAGAAGTTGCCAATCGAAAAATTGAGATGCTGGTCCGTTCTGGGGCAAAAGTGACCGTTGTATCACCTCAGATTGAGCCTTATCTTCAATCTCTTGTTAAGCTCGAAAAGATCGTGCACGTCAAAAGTTTCTATCGTGAATCATTGTTAGATAATGACTACGTACAAGTGTGGGCAACCACAGACAGTTCAGAAATCAATCACCAAGTTTACCGCGACGCAACAGCCGCTGGAATCATGACTAATGTCGTGGATGATATCGAATTTTGTGACTTTATAACCCCGTCAATAGTAAACAGAGGTCAAATTCAAGTTGCGATCTCCAGTGGCGGTGCTTCACCTGTTCTGGTTCGTTACCTTCGTGAGCTATTGGAAACGCAAATACCGCAAAATGTGGCGTTATTGGCCGATTTCGCTGGTAATAAACGCTCTGAAATCAAAAGATTACTTCCCAATGTCAATCTTAGACGCAAGTTTTGGGAAACCTTCTTCAGAACCCCCACTGTAGAGCACGCCACCAAATTACAGCAGCTAGAGCAAGCTTATGGCTTACATCTCAATCAAGAAATCAGTGAAGGTGCCAGCAGAAATTGGATTGAAATCGGTACAGATCCTGAAATGTTAACCCTCAAATCATTGCGCCTGATGCAACAAGCAGAGCTTATTCTCTATCAATTAGGGTGTAAGGAGGTCTTTGTTGATTTATGTCGACGCGATGCTGAACGATATGGCTATAAAAATGAAAACCAGTTGATTGACCAAATTAAACAGGCAGAACAGAAGGGCTTACGTGTCACTGTTTTGCTTAAAAAAGGTCAACTTATCAGCAGTTCAGTACTTCAAACTTACATGGCACAAGAGATCTTTATTAAAACGCAATAACTGCTTTACAATCATGAACTAGAACCGTATTATTCACCGCCTGTGGAGAGATGGCTGAGTGGTTGAAAGCACCGGTCTTGAAAACCGGCGTACGTTTATAGCGTACCTAGGGTTCAAATCCCTATCTCTCCGCCACATTAAAAGAAGCCGCTGTTTTTTACAGCGGCTTTTTTGCATCTATTTTCTTAGTAAATGTTCACACAATACAAGGTAACTATGGCCGTTTTAGACATTCTCAAAGCCCCCGATGCACGCTTAAAGGTTACGGCCGAAAACGTGTTGGATATCAGTTCTGTACAAGTTTTAATCGATGATATGATAGAGACGTTGTATGCGACACATGATGGGATTGGCTTAGCGTCTACCCAAGTTGGCAGTAAACACGCCGTTGTTGTTATCGATATATCAGAAAATCGAGACGATCCATTAATCTTAGTTAACCCTGAAGTTGTGGAAGGCAGGGATAAAGCAATGGGGCAAGAGGGGTGTTTGTCTGTTCCTGATTACTATGCAGACGTAGAACGTTTTACTTCGGTCGTGGTCACTGCACTCGATCGTGATGGCAAGCCCATCACCATTAAGAGTGATGACTTTCTTGCTATCGTTATGCAGCACGAAATCGACCATCTATCTGGTAATCTATTTATTGACTACCTTTCACCGCTTAAACGTCAAATGGCGATGAAAAAAGTTAAGAAATACCTTAAATCGAACGCTTAACCAAAGCAATAACTTTACGAAGCGTTCTTACTTGAGCACAGGCCTGATATTGACTACAATGGCGCACTTTTTATTTATAACAGGTCAAGCACATGAACGATACTACATCGATTCCAGAACTACCGGATCGTCTTTCAAGCAATTCACGTAGCCCGCACTATGTAGAAGCGTGCTTCGAACAGAATATTGGTATTACGCTAAATGGCAAAGAGCGTACTGATGTAGAGGAATATTGCATCAGTGAAGGTTGGGTAAAAGCTCAGTCTCCAAAAGCGTTAGACCGTCGCGGACAACCATTGATGATGACGCTAAAAGGGAAAGTAGAAGCGTACTACATCAAGTAGGTTACGATTCCTTTTCATCTAAATGTGAGTAGGGCATAGATTAATCTATGCCCTTTTTCTGTTAGTTGTCTCGTCCTGAAATGTGTTTACACATTGAGGACTTTAAAATGAACAATCCAACACCCAACCGAGCTCGACGCTCACAAAGAGATTACTCATTAGGCTTTAAATTGGCAGTAGTCAATCAAGTTGAAAAAGGCGATTTCACCTACAAGCAAGCTCAAAAACACTATGGTATCCAAGGACGCAGCACCGTGCTCATGTGGCTAAGAAAGCATGGTAAGCTAGATTGGTCGAAACCAATTTATGTACCCAATATGCCTAWATCAAAAGAGACTCCAGCTCAAAAAATAATGCGCCTCGAACGCCAACTAGAAGAAGAAAAAATGAAGAATATCGTCCTCAATGGGATGGTTGATATCATGGATAAAGAATATGGGGCAGGTCTAAGAAAAAAGTACTTATCCGAACCCTCTGGCAAGCCAAAGAAAAAGGACAAGTAAAACTCGCTCCCGCTTGTCGAGCCCTAGGGATGACTCCTCAATGTGTTTATCAAGCTATCAAACGGATACGAAATAGAGCTAAGAATCTCGAACCCGTTAGAGAATACGTAATGTACTGGCGCAAATATATGCCACGARTTGGGACTAGAAAGCTTTACCAACTAATTAAGCCWGAACTGGAAAYACAAGGTATCAAGCTTGGTAGGGATGGATTATTTCGTTATTTAAGWGAACAAGGCATGCTAGTCAAACCTCGTAAAAGTTATACGAAAACGACGAATAGCAACCACTGGATGCGCAAGCATCCGAATTTACTTAAAGAACATTCCCCAAAAGGGCCTGAAGAAGTATTTGTAAGCGATATTACTTATGTGGAATCAGAGCGGGGAGTACATTATTTATCTCTGGTCACCGATGCTTATAGCAGGAAAATCATGGGATATGAATTAAGTAACGAGATGAAGGCAACAGATGTCGTCAAAGCACTGAATATGGCCGTTAAGAATCGACAATATAGCCACAATRCCATCCATCATTCAGATAGAGGTCTACAATATTGCTCTGGTGTTTATCAGGCCGCATTGACAAGAAGCGGAATTAGGCCATCGATGACAGATGGGTATGACTGCTATCAAAATGCCCTTGCAGAGCGTATAAATGGCATACTGAAACAGGAGTTTTTGTTGTACAAGTGCCGAGGGCTTGATGAATTAAAATTGCTCGTTGATGAGTCAATACAGATATACAATGAAATGAGACCGCATTTAAGTTTGGGAATGAAGACACCAAACGAGGTGCACAAAAAGGCCAGAGCGAAAAGCTTCTGACCTTCTATTAAAAACCGTCAACGTATTTTAGGACGGGACAAGTTAAACAGGGAGGTCGGGGATTTATACCCATCCAAATGTTGGCCTTTGAAGAAGAAAGTGACATCCTCCGAAAGAAAGCCATACGATTTTAGACGCTCTTGATTAAACTTATTACGTTCCATCGACGATCGGCACTGTTTCGTATCAATTTCATTACCATTGGCCCAGGATGACATCGCTTGTTTAATGTTTTTACTGCAAAAAATGCGATTAATTGGCGATGCAGGGTTAGAGAGGCTCTGCTGTTTATCAGTCAGAATGAAAAAGATATTCATCCCTCTCTCTTTATGAAGCTGTTGATACTTATCCAAATCTTTTAATACTCGCAGGGCATTGTTATTACTCATAGGTAATACAATAACAAGGGTATTGTCTGACGTGATTGGATTATTTAGATCAAGAAACATAGGCTCGTTATCAATCATTGAGAGTAACAGATCGTTAGTAGACCGTTGTCCCTGCTTAATTTGCTCTGCTTCGGATGGGAAGAGTTCAAACAGATAATGGCGTAAGATCTCATCGGTAAATTGGTCCGAAAATACAAAATCCTTCAATGCAGTGTGTCTTACCTGTTTTGCACTGATCTTCTCTTTACCGGCTATATCGATATAGAGAAAATCGTGTGAGAACATACCGTAATGATCTGAAACTACCCACATTAAATCTTCCAATAAAAATAGACTCTGTTTACCTACAAATGGAAAAGTGGTGCGCCCTAAATAGTTGTTTTTAAGGTATGCACTAATGAAAGAGGGATGTTCAAAGTGGACTATCTGCCGCTTGTACCAATCCATAATATGAAGATAGTCAGTCTGAGTATTCAACAATTTAGCTGGGGAGTAATTGGAGCGTATGAATTGTTTTCTCACAGATGAAGGAAGTTTACTTAAAAGGTTAGGTTCACCATGAATATGAATCACGGGATCCATGAGTAACACCGCCTTCTTATTCAAATGATGGTTTAAGATGATTGCGAAGTTTTTTGTCTGATGGATATAACCACGATCTGAATAGGCCAACCAGCCATTAGGATCGATATTTATTGCGTTACTGATGGCTTCCAATTCTGTTTGTTTTGCCTTCAACTCAGCCGCTTTTGCCAATGCAGAGGCTATTGCTTTGTCGGCACGCTCTGCAGAATCATTAGCAGATTGAATAGCATCGTTTAGTTTCTTTTCACGGGCTCGCCCTTCATGAACCGCTTTACATGTTTTGACCTTATCCTTTAAATCAGATTTAAGTTTTTTGTAATTATCATCATGTGAGTAGGAGTAATCATACATGGTAAACGCTTCAAAAAGGTGGATCTCCTGATTAACAACGCCATTGGAGCTATTTGATATGCGTAATCGACGCTCATGGAAGGCTGGTTGAAACTCCTCGTTGTAATGTGCCATGACAAACAACCCATCAACACGCTTATGTGATGAATCCACTGTTCTCCTATTAGATTTATCCGGCGAAACATCCACCTCTACAGAAAGGTTTATATGGCATGCGTCTATGTCTACAATGTTAACGTAAACATGAAGATAGGCTGTACCTTCATTAGCCATGAAATCAACTAAGTCTGCTTTTAAACGATACTGATAGTTTTGTTCTGCCTGTACACCAGTACAAAACAACAAAAACAATAAACTAATAATTTTTTTCATAGGTTTCACTTTATGATTGGCGTTGTAATCAAATTGTTAACATATATTAATTGAAGAAATTCATAGTGCAAATAAACATGACGAACATAATTGGTATGGAGATGTACAACCAATCCAATTAGTTAGCCAAAATGTATGCCCCAATGTTGCTTTTAGGTTAACTAGGGATGCGAATTTGTCTATAGATTCTCATAGTTTACTATCCATTTATAAAAAAGTAGTCGATAGATTACCTACTGGTATATTACTAAATGATATTCACTAGAAGCGTGTATTTAACAGGTAAGCATTATTAAAAGTTATTGTATGCGTGCTTAGGATTTTTATTAAAGCTGCATGAGACGGTGATTTAACATAATCACGACTCGGCAATTAATCAACGGATAATAAGAGAAACTAATGAGTACAGAAACGACAGAACAGCAGAAAGAACGCCCTTGGACACAACCAATGTCACAAGAGCAATTTGATTTCATGTCAAAAGTATTGGACGCACCATCACCAATCGGATTTGAGGCCGCGATGAGCTATGGTGTGATTAAGCCAGAGTTTGAATCTTTTATGCCTGAAGGGTGGGGGATTCATCAGTTTAAAGGTACGGCAAGCATCGTGTTTGATTCACACCCTGGCCGTGATGATTTAACCAGTGTGATGATTGTTGGCCACGCTGATAAAATTCGTATGCAAGTGCGAAAAATTGATGAAGATGGAAAAGTTTGGATCAATACTGACTCATTCCTACCGACAACATTAATCGGCCATGAAGTAAAAGTATTCTGCCAAGATCCTGACAAGGCTGGTGCTTACAAAGTCATTGAAGGCTGTACAGTTGAAGCATTAGGGGCCATTCACTTCTCTACTCCCGGACAACGCTCTGGCGAGCAAGGGATCAAACCTGAAACTATTTATCTAGAGCTACACACACATGGTGAAGAGCGCAAAGCTCAAGTTGAAGCGCTAGGTCTGCGACCAGGTGACCCAATCCTGCTTGATCGTCCAATCAAACGTGGCGTTGCAGCAGATACTTTTTACGGTGCCTATCTCGATAATGGTCTAGGTTGTTTCTCTGTGACTGAAATCGCGCGGACACTCTCTAAAGAGAACATAAACAATGTCCGTGTGTTATACACCATCGCAACACATGAAGAGATTGGTCGTTTTGGTTCAACGCAAGTGGTTGGTGAACTTCGTCCAGACATCTTGATCGCTACCGATGTAAACCATGACTATGAAGCCGCTCCTGGCATTGCACCACGTAACATGAATCCGCTAAAAATGGGTAAAGGCTTTACCGTTGGCCGTGGCTCAGTCGCATCCGAGTTTATTGTTCAAACATTACAAAATGTGTGTCGTGACAATGAAATCCCATGTCAGCTTGATTTCTCAGGTCGTGATATGGGAACTGATGGCATGGCAGCAGCATTGGCTGGTGTAGATAGTGCTGCAATTACCATTGGCTACCCAATTCGCAACATGCATACATCGTCTGAATCGGCTCATACTGGTGATCTGATTGCCGCTATTGAGGCGATCAAAGCGTTACTACGTCATTTTAATGAACTGAATAACGGTGAGGGTATTACGCGTGACTACCTAAAAAATAGCCACATTAGACTTGATAACCTGTAACAGCCTCATGATCTATCATGTAGCAGAGTGCTCAATTGAGCACTCTTTTTTTGCGTAAAACCACTCAATACAACCATCTCCCTAATTATCAGTTTAATACTATATACCTCTTTGAATTCATAGGTTTTAACGGCTATGGTATAGACAGATGCTTTATAAAAAGGAATATTGAACATGGAATCCATTGTTGCAGGGAGTTTTTTCTCATTTACCTTAGCCATTTTACTGCTTTTTCTTGGTAAAACCGCGCTAGCTCGTTATGAAGTGCTTAGGAACTACAGCATTCCCGAACCAGTTATTGGTGGATTTGTTTGTGCCAGCGTGGTTGCAATGGTCTATTTTGTGCTTGATATTAAAATCACGTTTGATGTGGGAGTTCGTGATGCACTTCTGCTCTATTTCTTTGCGGCAATGGGATTGAATGCTGATATTAAGTCACTGATAAATGGTGGGAAACCGTTAGTTATCTTAGTGGCATTGGCGGCTGTGTATATCGTATTGCAAAATGTCATCGGCATGTCAGTGGCAGGCGCATTTGGTATGGATCCAAGAGCCGGATTGATGTCTGGTTCTGTCTCGTTGATTGGCGGAGTTGGCACAACGTTAGCGTGGGCACCTACCTTTGTGGAGAAGCTAGGAATAGAAAATGCCATGGAGCTTGGAATTGCTAGTAACACCATTGGGTTAATTTTTGCTTGTGTAGTCGGAGGCCCAATAGCCAAATTTTTGATGCGCAAACATGGCGTTAAAGGTGATCTGAATGAACAACTTGATATTGGTCAATCCTATTCAAAAACAAGTGAAATGGTTGACAGTTATAGTCTGTTGTTTGCATGGTTGCGTCTCAACTTAGCGCTGATGCTCGGTTATGGTCTCGATCTTGGTTTATCTGAATTGGGCATTGAACTGCCTCTGTTTGTTTCATGCTTAATCGGCGGGATTATGTTGGGTAATCGTGCTTATAAAATTCTACCAAAACAACATGTTGAAGGTGGAGACAGAGGGCTGTCATTAATCTCTGATATCTGTTTGGGGATGTTTATTGTCATGGCATTGATGGATCTCAAAGTGTGGGAGTTGGTCGGTTTGGTAAGTTACTTATCTGTTGTTATGAGTATTCAAATCGTTGTCTCGGTGCTATTTGCTATCTTTGTTGTTTTCCGTTTAATGGGTAAGGATTATGAGGCAACGGTGATCTGTTCCGGTTTTGGGGGCATAACACTTGGCTCTACCGCAACCGCTATCGCCAACATGACCGCAGTATCAAAACAACACGGTGCGGCACATAAAGCTTTCATAGTTGTACCTCTAGTGTGTGGTTTTTTTGTCGATATATTGAATGCAATCGCCATTAACTTCTTTATTGCGTTGTAATTACCTGTGCAGATTACCGCGTAACGAGTTAATAAAGAGAGACTCTTCGTAATTTTCGGCGAAGAGTTGGTTTTCTAAGAGGATGGTCATCTGCGCTGCTGCAACGGGTTTACTGAACAGGTACCCTTGGTATTCTGCGCAGCCTGATTCCATTAATAGTGCTTTTTGGTTTTCAGTTTCTACCCCTTCAGCAATGACTTGAAGGTGTAAACTGTTTCCCATCGCAATGATGGCTTGAACAAAAGATTCATCTCTATTTCCCCAATCCAAATCTTGAACAAAACTTCGATCAATTTTTAGTTTATCAACGGGTAAACGCTTTAAGTAACTTAACGACGAATACCCAGTACCAAAATCATCAATAGCGAGGGTTAGCCCAAGAGATTTTAGCTCTTTGAGTGTGTTGATTACTTGCTCATTAGTACCAATGAAGAAACCCTCAGTCACCTCTAATTCGAGATAGTGTGGATCAAGTTGCGATTCCACTAAGATCGACTCGACATGCTCTTTAATGCTTTTGTGGATAATTTGTTGACCTGCGATGTTTACCGCCATCACAATCGGTGGTAATTCATTATTTACCCACTCTTTTGCTTGAAAGCACGCTTTGCGCAATACCTGTTTGCCAATTGCACAGATTAATCCAGAGTCCTCTGCGATAGCGAAGAAAGAATCTGGCGCTAGCAAGCCTCTTTCTGGGTGATGCCAGCGAATAAGAGCCTCTACACCTATAATTTGATTATCAGCTAATGAAACTTGTGGCTGGTAATAGAGTTCAAATTCATCCCTCTCAATAGCTTCTCGTAGTTGGTTTTCAATCACAAAACGCTCAGTCACTGCTTCTGTCAGCTTTGGCGTGAAGAACTGGTAATTATTTCTTCCTTGATCTTTGGCGTGATACATTGCTGCATCAGCGGATTTTAACAGCGTCTGTGTGTCTGAACCATCGTGAGGGAAGAGGCTAATGCCAATGCTCATGCTGACGTGGGGTTTCATATTATTCAGTAAGAAGGGTTCTTGGAAGGCTTTTAGTATATTTTGAGCCACAATAGAAGCTGATTCTGCGTCATTATCCCCTTGTAGTATGATGGTAAATTCATCTCCAGCTAATCGCGCTATCGTATCGCCTTTTCGTGTGCATAACTTCAATCGCTTGGCTACAGTCTGTAGGAGCTGATCACCCACTGCATGGCCAAGACTGTCGTTAATATTTTTGAACCGATCCAGATCTAAAAAAAGAAGAGCAACTTGTTCAGAGTGTTTCTGTGCATGATCCAATGCATGTTGAATTCTATGCATGAAAAGCGTGCGGTTTGGTAATTGAGTTAATGAGTCATAATGAGCCAGACGTTCAAGTTGTTGTTCGGCTTGCTTAGTTGCTCGAATATCAAGAACAGCGATGACAACCGCTTGAAGTTCACCTTTGGCATTGAACATAGGGGAACCCGATACACAAACCGGTACCCTTAATCCTTGCTTAGTAAGGAAGATATCCTCTACATTTTTTTGTTGCAGTCTGGCAATAATATCAATCCCTCTAAGCTTCCACGGGTCATCTTTTCTTGTGGGCGCAAAAAGTGAACGTACAGATCGTCCCATCAACTCTTGTTCGGTATAACCAAATAGGGTGGTGGTGGCTCGATTAACCAATTCAATATCGCCATTTGGTATGACGACAATAAGGCTATTTGGGGTGCTATTCACAATATTATCGAAGTAGGTTTTTGACACCGTACTTCCACGTAGCTCTTTAACCATGTTATTAAACGTTTTTGATAGAGCACCCACTTCATTGTTACTTGATATTTCAACGGGTGTGTCCCATTTCCCAACCCCAAAAAGTGAAACAGCCTTACTAAGTTTTACTAGTGGTCTAGATATGGAATGTGAGATATACACACACCAAATAGCTGCCATAATCATTACAACAGTGAGCGTTCCAATGACCTCTTTTTTCAGAATATTCACTGAACTAAGTACTTCATCCTTGTTATGCTCAATAATGATGCTCCAACCAATGCCTTTATAATCTCGGTATCCACGAGAAACCGAAATAGCGAATATTTCATCACCTTCACCAGGCATATCTCCTGGTGCTGAAGTGAAACCACTATTAAGTTGTTGAGAGTCAAGAAGGTTAAGTATGGTCGTCGTAGCAATTGTTAACGGTGACTCGTGCTCAGTGGAGTAGATCATATGATTTGACCGAGTAATCAGTTTTGTTTGGCGTGACGTATGCTGATCAGCCTCTTCAGACTCTTTAATTATTCGTATAGGGTCAATGATATTCAAAATGGTATTCAAGATACCAATGTATTCCCCTTTGCTGTCGTACAATTTGATTGCAACGGAAGAAGCGTAAGTTGATAAGCTTGCATCATACACAACATCCCCTACAAAGAAGCTCTCCTCTTTGAGTGCTTGTTGGTACCAGGCCTGATCGGATTGTAGGTAATTACTGGTACGCCCTGAGGTCGCGGTGACGACACCGTATTTATTGGTCACAAACATTTCAGAGAGCAATTGAGAACCGTACCCGCTGTTCATTGTGTTAACGAATGCTTGTATCTCTTTTGATGCTGGGTTAGTTAAAATTTCATTGATGACGGGTGAATGACTTCCATTTTGCCACTTCATACCTATTGCGTGTATATATTGACTGTGGTTTTGAAGTCTCTTAAAAAAGGCATTAGATCGTTCAACATGTTCCGTTAGTGCAAAAATTTCAGAATATACCTGTAGTTGCTTAATTCTATTATAAATATTCTCATCAATATTTTCGATCAAAGTGGAAGCTTGCTTGATTGAATCTGCACTTATGTGTGTCGTTAGTTCGTCTTGAATGTGCGAGATACCGATATACCCAGCCCCTCCTAATGTGAAGGTAACCAGTAAAAAAGCCGCTAGGATCTGTCGAATGATGGTCATTAGGTGTCTTCCCTATAAGAGAGAATGTTTCTTGCACCGAATACAGTGATGTTTCAATGATCCGCCCCGAACATCGAAATACAGAGTGCGAGAGGTATCTTATAAATGTTGTGTACTATCCATTTTTTGTCCAATAATCCGGATTCACGACTCATGTTAATAATCATGATATTGACGCAACAACAACCTGGTAATTATCCAATATTCAAAATCAAATTAAGGTGAGCCAGAATAATAAAGGAGATTGTGAAAAATAGGCTTGCCATGATAACAAGCTGATATCGTCTACAATTTATAACCGTAAATATGAAAATTATGTTCATAGAATGGTCTAAATCAAGAAAATACTAAAAGCTTAAAAGCAATAATCCGAGCAAAATGGATAGACTCATTTGTTTTTTAGAAAGAACTGCAATGAATAAGAATCAGGTGTTATATAGAATTCGAAAGAGTGGAAGCGGCAAAAACAATCTTAACTTAACGTGGTTATATGTAGAGTCGCCATAGTGTGGCGTATTGCTAGTAATTCTCATTTTCGACATAAAATAGTGTAACTAATTAATAACCATTTACTAACAGTGGCTTAGGGCCACGAACCCAGTATATACCAGCGAGGGGTCGCCTGATCGGGATGCTCATGTTTTGACTTACACTCCGAATGATGTAATCTATTTTTAATTGAACGTTCAATTAAGAAACATAAGGGTAACAATATGCCGAAAGTAGGGATGCAGGAGATTCGCCGTCCACAGCTTGTTGAAGCAACGATGGCCGTTATTGATGAGGTGGGTTTATCTGGCGCAAGTGTCATATTAATCAGCCGAAAGGCAGGTGTCTCTCCTGGGATCATCAATCACTACTTTGGCGGTAAACATGGTTTATTGGAAGAGACAATGCGTTCGGTGTTACGACAATTATCACGTACCTCTATTGAAGCACTGCGTGAAGTCAAATCAAGTGATGTAACCGCGAGGATCAAGGCGATTGTTGCGGCAAACTTTGATGGCTACCAAGCGGAAAGTAAGGTGGTGAAAACCTGGTTAGCATTTTGGGCTCAATCTATGCATGATGCTGATTTGTACCGATTACAACGTGTAAATGAACGTCGTCTGCTGTCTCACCTACGAGGGGAATTAAAGCAGGTATTGCCTATTGAACAGGCGACTTTTGTTGCGCAAGGCATTGCCGCTCTTATTGATGGCATTTGGCTACGTGGGGCCCTGAATCCGCAAGGGATCTGCCCGAATAAAGCTCAGTTAATCATTTCAGATTATCTAGAAAAACAACTCGCCCCATACAAAAACTCATAATATCTCACTTATTATCAAGGCACATTGATGAAAACTAAATCACTTTATATTGGCGGTAAAGCCGTTGACGTTTCTTCTGGCGAATCATTTGTCACTACTAATCCTGCGACTGGGGAGCTATTGGCCGAAATTGGTCAAGCGTCTTCTCAAGACGTTGATCGTGCGGTGGAATCCGCGCAAGAAGGTTTCAAGGTGTGGTCTGCGATGAGCGGTATGGAGCGCGGTCGTATTATGATGAAAGCGGTGGCGATCTTACGTGAACGCAATGATGAACTTGCCCAATTAGAAGTCTTAGATACCGGTAAGCCAATCCAAGAAGCGATCGAAGTGGATATCGTTACTGGTGCTGATGTTGTTGAATATTACGCAGGTCTTGCCTCTACCATTCATGGCCAGCAACAAGATTTAGGTCATGGGCAGTTTTTCTATACTCGCCGCGAACCATTAGGCGTTTGTGCCGGAATTGGAGCGTGGAATTACCCAATTCAAATTGCCATGTGGAAATCTGCACCAGCACTGGCTGCAGGGAATGCCATGGTATTTAAACCGTCTGAAGAGACACCACTTTCTGTCTTGAAACTCGCTGAAATCTACAGTGAAGCTGGTGTCCCAGATGGTGTGTTTAATGTTGTTCAAGGGGATTACCGAGTAGGGCAAATGCTCTCTCGTCACCCAGATATTGCAAAAGTATCATTTACTGGAGAGTCTGGAACCGGCAAGAAGGTAATGGCTGATGCGGCAGGTACTCTGAAAGATATTACGATGGAACTTGGTGGCAAATCTCCACTGATCGTTTTCGATGACGCAAAACTTGAAAATGCCGTTTCAGCAGCGATGATTGCCAACTTTTATACACAAGGTGAAGTCTGTACTAATGGCACGCGAGTCTTTGTACATGATGCTATTTACGATGAGTTTATTGAACAGATTACTGAACGCACCAAAAAACTAGTGATTGGCAATCCTTCAAATATGGCAACTCAAATTGGTGCACTTATTTCAGCTGAACATTTAGAAAAAGTGGTTGGTTTTATTGAAGCTGGTAAACAATCGGGCGCTCGTCTACTTTGTGGCGGAGCGCGTGAATTAGCTAATGGTTTAGACAAAGGTAACTTTGTGCAACCGACTATATTTGCAGATTGCACTGATGATATGCCTCAAGTTCAAGAAGAGATCTTTGGGCCGGTTATGTCTATTTTACGCTTTACCGAGGAAACGGAAGTCATTAAGCGCGCTAATGCCACGCAATATGGTTTAGCAGCAGGGCTGTTTACTCAAAACTTATCACGCGCTCATCGCGTCATAGCCCAAATTGAGGCCGGTATTTGTTGGATTAACACATGGGGTGGTTCTCCAGCTGAAATGCCAGTCGGTGGTTACAAACAGTCTGGGATCGGACGTGAAAATGGTATTGAAACACTCAATCATTACACCCAATACAAGAGTGTACTGATTGAGTTAGGTGATCTTGAGTCTCCTTACGAATAAGCCGGTAGCGAAGTCTATTGGCTTAATCGAATCAATCGCATTAAAGGAGAAAACATGAATACCAAGTACGACTACATCATTGTTGGTGCAGGGTCTGCAGGATGCGTATTAGCTGATCGCTTGAGCTCATCGGGCAAACACAGTGTCTTACTACTAGAGGCTGGAGGCACTGATAAGAGTATCTTCATTCAAATGCCAACCGCGCTCTCTTATCCAATGAACAGCGAGCGTTACGCATGGCAATTTGAAAGCTTACCTGAAGCAGGGATTGATAACCGAAGCTTACATTGCCCCCGTGGTCGGGTGCTGGGTGGTAGCTCTTCAATCAATGGTATGGTGTACGTTCGTGGACACGCTTGTGATTTTGATGAGTGGGTTGAAGAGGGGGCTACGGGATGGAGCTATCAAGAGTGTTTACCTTACTTTCAACGTGCTGAGTCATGGATTGGTGGTTCAGACGCATACCGAGGTAGCGAGGGTCCCGTCGCTACCTGCAACGGTAACGACATGAAAATGAATCCGTTGTACCAGGCGTTTATTGACGCGGGTCAGCAAGCAGGTTACCCCAAAACAGTTGATTACAATGGTTATCAGCAAGAGGGCTTTGGTCCTATGCACATGACTGTTGATAAAGGGGTTCGAGCTTCGACCTCAAATGCGTATCTGCGTCGTGCCATGAAGCGAAAAAATTTAACCGTAAAAAAACGCGTTATCACACGCAAAGTACTGCTTAAAAATCGAAAAGCGGTTGGTGTTGAAATAGAGCTTAGAGGCAAGGTTCACAATGTGTACGCCAATACAGAAGTTCTGCTTTCTGCAGGTTCTATTGGTTCTCCTCAACTCCTGCAGTTGTCGGGTATCGGCCCGAAAGCGGTATTAGAACAAGCCAACATCACCGTTCAACACGATCTGCCTGGTGTCGGTGAAAACTTACAGGATCATTTAGAGGTCTACTTTCAATATACTTGTCACCAACCAATTACGCTGAATAGTAAACTAGACTTAATCAGCAAGGGGATGATTGGCACACGCTGGATCGTCAGAAAAGATGGTTTAGGCGCCACTAATCATTTTGAGTCCTGTGCATTCATACGCTCTCGTGCTGGATTGAAATGGCCAAACATTCAATATCATTTCTTGCCTGCTGCTATGCGATATGACGGACAAGTGGCATTTGATGGTCATGGTTTTCAAGTACATGTTGGCCCGAATAAACCTGAAAGCCGTGGACGAATTTGGATAACGTCGTCTGATCCTCATCAAAAACCAAATATTGAGTTTAATTACATCAGTACAGAACAAGATAAACAAGATTGGCGTGACTGTATACGGTTGACTAGGGAGATCTTATCCCAACCAGCGATGGATAACTTCAGAGGGAAAGAGATTCAACCGGGAAGTGATATTACTTCTGATGAGGCTATTGATGCATGGCTACGTCAAAATGTAGAGAGCGCTTATCACCCATCTTGTACCTGTAAAATGGGGGCAGATAATGACCCATTAGCGGTGCTTAACAGTGACTGCCAAGTACGTGGCATTGAATCACTCAGGGTCGTAGACTCTTCGGTGTTCCCAACCATACCCAATGGCAATCTTAATGCACCAACGATTATGGTTGCAGAGAAAATGGCTGACGCAATTTTAGGTAATACACGTTTGGTGCCTTCAAAAGCGTCAACGTGGATCGATCAATTGTGGAAAACCGAGCAACGCTGTGGAGTTGCACAACGTCCCACATTTAAAAGATAGAGTTCTACAAGACGTAGAATTTTTTAATAGGATCATGAACAACAAGGAAAAGTGATGAACATTAATACTACGATTAAACAGACACTCATTGGCAGTAGTGCCATAATTTTAGGGCTATCGGCAACGAGCGCTTTGGCAGCTCAATGTGACACAGTACGTTTTTCTGACGTAGGTTGGACAGACATAACGGCCACAACGGCCGTCACCAGTGAAGTATTAAAAGGGCTTGGTTACCAAACATCAACCCAGCTGCTCTCTGTGCCAGTTACGTACTCATCAATGGCGAACAAAGACATTGATGTGTTTTTAGGGAACTGGATGCCAACTATGGAAGCTGATATTGCTAAATATGAGCAAAATGGTTCTGTCGAAACCGTACGCGCTAACTTAGAAGGGGCAAAATACACCCTTGCTGTGCCTAAGTACGTTTATGATGCCGGCGTGAAAACTTTTGCTGATATCGCTAAAAACAAAGATCAATTCCGTGGTCGTATTTACGGCATTGAACCAGGTAACGATGGCAATCGTCTTATTCAAGATATGATCGATAAGAACGCCTTTGCACTGCAAGGATTTAGTTTAGTTGAATCAAGTGAAGCAGGCATGATGTCGCAAGTGAAACGTTCAGTTAATCGTAAGCAATGGATCGCTTTTTTAGGTTGGGCACCGCACCCAATGAATAGCAATTTTGAAATGGCTTACTTAGATGGCGGCGATGATTATTTTGGTCCTAACTATGGGGGGGCTAGTGTCTACACCAACGTGCGTCAAGACTACTTGAAAACGTGTCCAAACGTAGGTCAACTTCTTACAAATCTTAGCTTTAGTTTAGAGATGGAAAACCAGTTGATGGGTGAAATTCTAAATGACAATGCAAAACCTGAAGCAGCGGCGAAGGCGTGGCTAAAAGCACACCCGGAAGTGTTAGAGAAGTGGTTACATGACGTGAAAACACGTGATGGAAAAAAGGCTACTGGCGCTGTAAAAGCTTACCTAAATATTTAATTATTATGTTAATTCTGCTGTCACTTTTTAGAGTGGCAGCACACTACAATTAAAGACCCTTAAGGAGTAACAGTGGACTTTATTACTGAGCACAAAATCCCACTAGGTGATTGGATGGCCAACTTTGTTGATTGGCTAACCTTTAACGCTGCCGGATTTTTTGACTCGATCTCGTACACACTTGAAACGATGATTATGTTTTTAATCGAGCTTTTCAAATGGTTTCCACCTGCCGTTCCGATTGCGACAACTGCACTGTTGGCATGGTTTCTTCATCGTAATATCTCATTAGTCATATTTGTGGTGGCATCACTTCTATTAATTATGAACTTAGGATATTGGGAAGAGATGCTAGAGACCTTTATTCTGGTACTGGCTGCAACATCAATTTCCGTATTAATCGGTGTACCCATTGGGATTCTTGCAGCACATAAACCTTGGTTATATACCATACTAAGGCCAATTTTGGACCTTATGCAAACCATACCCACTTTTGTATACCTAATTCCTACTTTGGTGTTGTTTGGTTTAGGGGTCGTTCCAGGGCTGATTTCGACCATTATTTTTGCCATTGCCGCTCCAATCCGCCTAACCTATTTAGGCATCAGTCGCGTACCAGAAGAGCTGGTTGAGGCCGGTCGAGCATTTGGAGCCAATCGAATAAAGTTGTTATTCAAAGTTGAGCTTCCGGCGGCAATGCCAAACATTATGGCGGGTATTACTCAGTGCATTATGTTGTCACTCTCCATGGTCGTTATCGCCGCCCTAGTGGGTGCCGATGGCCTCGGTAAACCTGTAGTGCGAGCATTAAATACCGTCAATATTTCTCAAGGTTTTGAGGCGGGTCTTGCCATTGTGCTGGTTGCCATTATTTTAGACCGTTTGTGTAAAACACCAGCCAGTCAGAGCAGAGAGGGATAACAATGAGTGCAATTAGTATTAAAAATCTTGATGTTATATTTGGCCAAAAAACGGTGCAATCATTAGCTCTACTTGATGAAGGAAAAAGTCGTCAGGAGATTATTGATACCACGGGTGATGTAGTAGGTGTACACGATGTTAGTTTGGACATTAAAAAAGGCGAAATTTGTGTATTAATGGGCCTATCTGGTTCAGGAAAATCGAGTCTTTTACGCGCCATTAACGGTTTGAATACTGTCAGCCGTGGCTCACTAACGATTGAAGATGGTGATGACACCATCGATCTTGCCAATTGCGATAAGATTTCGTTGCGTCATCTTCGTACTAACCGCATCTCAATGGTGTTTCAAAAGTTTGCGCTAATGCCATGGTTGTCAGTATTAGATAACGCGGCATTTGGACTTGAAATGCAAGGTATAAACAAAACAGAGCGCCGCAAGCGTGCATTGGAAAAGCTTGAGATGGTAGGGTTAGCAGAGTGGAAACATATGCTACCTCATGAACTGTCGGGTGGAATGCAACAGCGTGTTGGTTTGGCTCGTGCGTTTACGATGGACAGTGATATATTACTAATGGATGAGCCATTTTCAGCACTTGACCCATTGATTCGTAGTCAGCTGCAAGATGAACTTCTTGAGCTTCAGCGGCAACTTAATAAGACGATTGTCTTTGTAAGTCATGATTTGGATGAAGCACTTAAAATTGGTAATAACATTGCCATTATGGAGTCAGGTCGTTTGATTCAACATGGCAAACCCGAAGACATTGTCTTAAAACCTAACTCTCAGTATGTAAAAGACTTTGTTGCTCATACAAACCCATTAAACGTACTGCGTGGGCGTTCATTAATGACCAATACCAAAAGTCTTGAACAGCAAGCGGATAAAAAAGTGCTTAATCAAAATGATAACACCTTTATCATTTTGAATAACGCGGACGATGTCATCGCGGTAACTCGAGATAACCAAGCAATAATCTGGGACTGCTGGAATGAAGGTGACTGCTTAGAGTCACTGCAGAAAGGTCAACTCCTTATGGCTACTCCGGATATTTCAATGCGTGAAGCGTTAGAGATTCGTTATCGAACTGGCCAACCAGTGATGTTGGGAACCGATGGTCGTCTAGAGGGCGTATTATCGGATAACGATTTTTATCATGCCCTGCTAGGTAAACACTTCTAAACACGTGACCGCTATTTGAGAAGAGAGTACCTTCGCCGATATTAATGGCGAAGGCTTTTGGATTTTATAAAAATCGTTCTGGGTAATCCGTAAAGATAGCATCAACGTGGTTAAGCAGAGGAAAGGTGTCTACACGATTTACCGTGTAACACCAGACTTGATAGCCTTTATTCTTTAACGACTTTAGCTGCTCTTTGTTTATATGCTGATAGTTAAGGTGGCAACCAAAAGCATTTATCTCTTCGAGTAATTGGTGAACGGAATCGGTTACCGTTTCTGAAATTACACTTAACCGGTAGCCTGGACAATGTTGGTGTAACACACGCATGATGTCCTGGCTGAAACTCGATAAGATGACACAATCACTCGGGATATCTGATTGTGCAAGCTGCTGGTTTAACTGCTTAACAACTTGGTTGGCATCATGCTGATCAACTTTAATTTCAATATTTACATTGAGATCATGTTCTATAGATAACTGAAGTAGCTCATCTAGGGTCAGGATGGATTCACCAATAAACTCATCGGAAAACCACGAACCAAAATCAAGTTGTTTAAGTTGCGACAAAGTAAAGGAGTCAACTCGTCCTAAACCATTGCTGCAGCGGTCAACCGTATGGTCATGACACACAACTAACGTGCCATCTTTGGCGGGTTGAATATCAACCTCAACCCAACGTAACCCTAACGATATTGCTTGTTTTATGCTGCTTGTCGTATTCTCAGGAAAAGTACCTGAAACGCCACGATGGCCGACAATAAGTGGTGACATGTTAACCTCTATTCGCTATGACCAGATCGACGTTATTTGCATGGCATAACGCGTCTATCTGATCAGTAGATTCATCAATAATAAAACGGGTGATTTCGTGTAGCTTACCACTGACTATGGGGGCATAACGACCTAATTTTGTTTTATCGGCCACTAACCAAGATTGTTGACTTTGATTAATGATAGCTCTGGATAAACTCGCCTCTTCAGGGGTAAAATCGTGTAGCTGTCCGTTATATCCTAAAGCGCCGACCCCAAATATACCTATCTTAATATTAAATTGACGATAGAAATCGGTAGTGGCTTCACCTACAGTATCTTCGTCTGATGAACGAACCAAACCACCAGCAAGATGTATCGTAATATTTGGATTACGACTGAGCATCAACGCAGCATTAATATTGTTGGTAACAACGGTCAACCCTGGGTGATCCAGTAGCGCTTGAGCAACATGTTTTGGCGTTGTTCCTATCCCTAAGAACAGACTAGTTCCTTCAGGAAGATCGGCAACCACTGTTTCTGCAATCCGTTGTTTAGCGGATAAATTGATCAATTCACGATTTGCAAACGAGAGATTATCATTGGCACTGGGCAGAGAAATTCCGCCATGTACACGACGTACCATACCTTTGTCACTTAGTTCATTCATGTCCTTTCTAATCGTCTGTACTGAAATCGAAAACCGTTTAGACAACAATGAACTTGATAACACACCATGAGACTGTTGTAAGTAATTAAGAATTAACTTTTGACGTGATGATAAGCTCACTTTACCTCCAAATTATTGTGATTACGCAATAGCACTAATAACCGACGATTCTGATGGTAGTCTCTGGCCTTGTACCGAAAACAGATGCAAATTTTCGCTCTGAACCTGTAAAAGTAAAGGGTGAGACGTGTCGATGTACATTTCAGGGGTCACTGAGGTAAAGGAATGGGTATCCACGTTACCATGCACTAATTGATTCGGGCCCAATGGTTCTACTGCATGTATTCCAAGCTTTATCGTCAATGCATTAGATAGGGGGACGCGGTCAGTCGATTGTATTTCCGCATGTTCAGGGCGTATGCCTAACGTTATTTGTTGTGGCGTTAGATGTGAGTACTCAGGCAGGTAAATTTGTTGATCGCCTACGGTCAAATATCCATTTTCAATGACGGCATCAATAAAGTTCATGGCAGGGCTACCAATAAAGCCGGCGACAAATTGACTTGCTGGTTGATGGTACACTTCAGAAGGGGTACCCACTTGTTCAATTTCACCCTGATTCAAAACGACAATACGATCTGCTAACGTCATGGCTTCAACTTGATCGTGAGTCACATACACACTGGTTACGCCCAATTCACGTTGCAGCTTTTTTATCTCTAATCGCATGTGCGCACGAAGTGCAGCATCTAAATTTGACAAGGGTTCGTCAAATAGGAAAAGTTGCGGATCTCGAACGATCGCGCGGCCCATCGCCACACGCTGCCTTTGCCCTCCCGACAGTTTTGCTGGTTTTCTCTCTAAGTACTCTTCGATTTTTAACGTCTTTGCGACTTTTGCGATTTTACTCGCAATAGTCGCTTTGTCAGTACCTCTATTTTTAAGGCCATAAGCTAAATTATCGTAAACACTCATATGCGGGTAGAGGGCATAGTTTTGAAACACCATTGCAATGTCACGTAAAGCTGGTTTGATTGTATCGACTCTTCGTCCTGCTAAGTGAATTTCGCCTGATGTAATGCTTTCAAGCCCAGCGATTGAACGTAAAATGGAAGACTTTCCACACCCAGAGGGCCCGACTAACACCAGAAACTCGCTCTCTTTTATCGATAAGTTCACGCCTTTCACCGCTTGGTGACCATTCTCATAGGTTTTTACCAATTGCTTAATGTCTAACATTGTCTCTTCCTTAATGGTGCGTACTGTATTATTTTTCACTTTCAACTAATCCTTTAACAAACCAACGCTGAAATAACACCACCACCAAAACGGGAGGTAACATCGCGAGGATTACCATGGCAAATGCATAGTCATAACGGGGAATATTGGTTTCATTAATGTTGTTGAGAATCTGTTTGATGCCCATGACAATAGTGTTGTAGCTCTCGTCTGTGGTCATCATGATGGGCCATAAATACTGATTCCATCCCACAACAAACATAATGATAAAGATCGCCGAAATCATGGTTTTTGAGAGCGGTAATAGAATATCGAATAAGAATCGAATAGGGCCTGCATTATCAAGTTGCGCCGCTTCTAACAGCTCATCCGGTATGGTTTTAAAAAACTGACGAAAGAAAAAAGTGGCGGTTGCAGATGCAATCAACGGTAGAATAAGTCCTGAATAGCTGTTTAACATGCCAAGGCTAGAGACCACTTCATACGAGGGGATGATGCGCACCTCTAAAGGAAGCAGTAACGTGACAAAAATGAGCCAGAACCAGACCGAGGCAAACGGTAGACGGAAATAGACTAAAGCGTACGCGGCTAACATCGAGACGATAATCTTTCCGATAGCAAAGCCTAACCCCATGACCATTGAGTTTATGATCATAGATTTTGCGGTCACACCACCGCTAAAGCCAAAACTTTTATTCCACGCTTCAGAGTAAATATCAACAAAATGTTCTCCCGGAAGCCACTGTAACCCATCACTCACAATGGTATTTGGACTATGAGTTGAACTGGCAAAGATCAACCAAATAGGCACCAACATAAACAGGGCACCAAGAATCAAAATCAGGTGGTCAGAGAATCGATTACTTTTCACTTGTTACTCCTAGTAATGGATACGTTTTTCAACAAATCGAAATTGGATGAAGGTTAAGGTAAGAACCAAAATCAGTAACACGACCGATTGCGCTGAACTGCCACCAAGGTCAGCACCAACAAACCCATCACGATAGACCTTGTAAACTAATGACGTAGTTGCCCCACCAGGGCCACCCGATGTCATGGTGTCGATAACACCAAACGTATCGAAAAATGAATAGGTTAAGTTAATCACTAATAGGAAAAAGCCCGTCGGTGCTAACAGTGGAAAGGTGATGGTCCAAAATCGCTTGTTATCACTGACACAGTCAAGCATAGATGCCTCTTTCACCGCATATGAGATAGATTGAAGGCCAGCCAAAAAATAGACAAAATTGACAGACACCTGCTTCCACACTGAAACTAAAATAAGTGCAAAAGTGGCGTCGACAGGGTCCGTTTGTAAACTAAATGTCCAACCCAATAGGGCAAAAAAATCGGTTAACATCCCTATATGCGGATTAAACAAAAATCCACCGATAATGCCTGCGACAGCTGGAGCTACCGCATATACCCAAGTGAGGGTGATTTTGTAAGCACTCTGACCATGGATAATATTATCCGCTTTAACCGCTAATAGCAGTGCAATGGACAGGGATAACAGCGTAACGGCGACTGCAAAGAAGAGAGTAAAACTAACCGATTGCCAATAGTCACTAGAACTAAATAGCATCTGATAGTTTTCAAATGCGACAAACGTTGAAGACATGCCCCATGGGTCTTCAAGCATAAAAGAGAGATAAACTGCCTTAATTGCTGGGTAGAAAAAGAAGATAGCGATGATCACAATTTGCGGAGCCAGAAAAAAATATGGCAGCGGAGAGTGAAAAAATTGTTGACGACGTTCCACAATAATCCCTATTGATGATGCACAGAAAGAGCGCCCCAACAGGTGTGAGGCGCTAAATGTAAAAGTGTCGCTATTTAATGGTACGAGCAAAACGTTTAAGTAACTGTTCGCTTTCCTCTTCTACCTTATCTAAGCTACTTTCAACAGATGAACGACCAGCAAAAATATTATCAAACTCTCTGTGCATCACTTCTCTAATTTGAGGATAGAACCCAAGACGGTAGCCTTTTGTCCACTCACCAGATGCTAGACTAAGCTGCTTAACACCGACTTCAGCATCGGGTTGTTGATTGTAGTAACCCGATTTTTTCGTCATGTCATACGCCGCATTAGTTACAGGAACATACCCCGTTGTTTTATGCCAGTACATCTGTGTTTCAGGCTTGGTAAGATAATTAAAGAAAGCTGCAACACCTTGCTGTTCGGCTTTTGGCTTGCCATCTAATGCGAACAATGCCGCCCCACCAATAAAGGTTAACCCTGCATCAGGATTGACGGATTCCCAGTAGGGTAGATAGGTGGTACCCAGTTCAAACTTAACTCGGTTACGTAATCCACCGAATGAACCTGATGACCCCATCCACATCGCAACTTCTTGACGCTCAAAGGGCGTTTGGTTTGCATCCCAATCACTGCCATAATATTTGTAATACCCTTTCTCAGACCACTCTTTAAGCTTACTAAAGTGCATTACCATATCGTCACTATTAAACATCAGTTTCGACGACAATTTATCAAAGCCATTGTTGTTGTTAGCTAACTGAAGATTGTGACGAGATTTGAAATTTTCAAACATTATCCACGGTGTATGTGATTGTGAAAAAGTGACGTAGCCTTTTGATTTTAGTTTGGCTGCTAAGGTTTCTAATTGCTCATAGGTTTTGGGTGCTTCAGCACCAACTTTATCTAAAATGTTTTTGTTAAAATAGAGAACAGGTGTTGAGCTATTAAATGGCATACCAACCATTTTACCTTTACTATCAGCGTAGAAGTTACGTACGCCAGCGAGGTAGCTTTTTGAATCAAACTGATAACCAGACTCGACAAGAATATCTTGGACTGGCTTGGCTACACCGGGAACATTCATGATGGTGGCAGCACCGGCGTCAAACACTTGCAAAATATTGGGGGCTTCATTCGCTCGAAAGGCAGCAATACCCGCTGTCAATGTCTCAGTATACGATCCTTTATAAACAGGAGTGACTCTGTATTCAGTTTGTGAAGCGTTAAAATCGGTTGCGATCTTATTCACCGTTTCACCTAACTGACCACCCATGGCGTGCCACCATGTAACTTCCGTTGCAGATGGGTCATTTGCCGCGAAGCTTGTACCTGAAATAGTTGCAGTAAGCAGAGCTGATAACCAGATCTTATTCATCATAGATTCCTTGTTAATGATGGTTAGTTTCGAACGAGACGTAGGTTGTTTCGTTTGAAGCTATAGTGATCTGGTTGTGTGACAATTATGTTTCTTATCAATGACGAAACGATGAACTATTTATTCTAGGGTTTTGACATCATTCGGTTGATCAGCAAATTTAATAGCGATACGCCTAAATTCTGATAGATGTTCTAAGAAAGTATCAATCATCTCAGGATCAAAGTGGCTGCCTTTACCTTCGATCAATATTTTAACCACTTTGTCATGTTCAAAGGCTTCTTTATAGATACGTTTACAATTGAGAGCATCATATACATCGGCGATCGCCATGATTCGAGCCGATATCGGTATCTCATCCCCTTTTAACCCTTCAGGGTAGCCACTCCCATCCCATTTTTCTTGATGGCTGCCAGCTATCTCTTTCGCAAAAGTCAAAAAAGAGTGTTTAATATTCTGTTTTTTTAATAGTGTTTCTGCTTGCTCAATTGCGTCACGACCAATTGTTGTATGGGTCTTCATGATTTCAAATTCTTCTTCGGTTAATTTACCGGGTTTTAGCAAGATCTTATCTGGTATACCCACTTTACCAATATCATGTAGTGGTGCCGATTTATAAAGAAGCTTGATTGATTCTGGGGTTAAGTGTTGTTTGAATTTGTCTCGAGTCGACAGTTTTTCAGCCAACAACTTTACGTAATTTTGGGTTCGTCGAATATGAGCGCCGGTATCGTTATCTCGAGATTCAGCTAATGAGCCCATTGCGACCATAGTAACGTCACGTACCGCGTCTATTTCCCTGGTTCGCTCTGCTATTTTCTCTTCAAGCTGCGCATTGTGGTCTTTTAACGTATCTTGCGCTTTTTTTAAGGTGATTTGAGTACCGATTCGAGCGTGGAGGATAGGTGCACAAACGGGTTTGGTAATATAATCCACAGCCCCTAAAGTAAGGCCCTTCGCTTCATCATCGATCTCAGCTTTGGCAGTGAGGAAAATGATCGGAATATGGGCTGTCAGCGGGTTATCTTTAAGTAAACTACACACTTGATAACCATCTATTTCAGGCATCATAATATCCAACAGAATAAGATCTGGCTGCTGAGATTGCGCAATCGTCATTGCCAATTGTGGTTTCGTCGTCATTAAAAGCGTGTAGTCAGTTGAGAGCATCTCTTTGAGTACATCTAAATTTTCTGCAGTATCGTCAACCGCTAAAATCTTCTTTTCAATCTGAGTCATACGTTACTCTTTTTTGATCGATTTAAGTTTCTCTGCCGCCACCAGTGCTGCTTCAAAGTCATATTTTTCTAGGGATTTTAAAATCTTAAGCAATATCACATGGATATCACCTTCAGGGTACTGTTTGAGTAAGTTGGTGGTTACCTGCTCTGCTTCAGAATTAAATTGTGATAAGAAAGTCATTAACCTATCTATTTGTTGCTCAAAATCTTCATTAATTATAGGTTCAATTGATTGATTCGTTATTTGCGGCTGCGGTTTAATGGATTCAATCTCTTCAATCACCTTATTTAATTCACCTTCTAACAGTGGAAGTAAGCGTTCAAGTTCGTGTGTGTCGTTAGTCGTAATAGCATTCTCTATATTGGCTGCAATACTACCCAATACAGTTGCCCCAATCGTAGACCCAATACCTTTTAGTGTGTGAGCGTATCGCAAGGCATCTTCACTCATTTCATTAGATAGCGCATGGCGAATCTGTTCGACATCTTGTTGATGGTGAGAAGGAAACTTCTGTAGCAGTTTTAAATAGGCGGCTTCACTGTTAGCAAGGTGGGTTAACCCTAACTTTATGTCGATAGCAGTAAGTGTTAGCCCAGCATCAACGTCTTGAATCAGAGTCTTGGTAAACACTTCACCGGCTATTGTCGTTTCGAACCACTTACGAAGGGTCGTGGCCATTGCTTCGGGGTTAATGGGTTTTGATATCTGATCATTCATACCCGCAGCGAGACTCTTTTCAATATCCCCCAACATGGCATTAGCTGTCATGGCAATGATCGGAATATCCTTAAATCTATCCTGCTCACGAATCTTAGCCGTGGCGGTAAATCCATCCATCACTGGCATTTGAATATCCATCAATATGCCATCAAATATTTCATCGGAATTAAGGCAATCCAGTGCTTGTTGCCCGTCACTGGCAATGGTAAAAGTAATACCGAGATTCGAAAGTAATCCTGATGCGACTTCTTGATTGAGTTCATTGTCTTCAACCAACAGAAGGTGCAAGTTGTGCGAATAGTGTTGTGATGTGCTCTTTATATATGAAGGAGTTGTTGTGTTATTACTTTCCTTTTCTGAACGGTTAACAACTTCGCTAATCGTATTTTGCAACTTAAGTGACGTGACAGGTTTACTCAACACATATTGAATATCAATTTTATGAGCTTTTGCTTCAGTTAATGCTTCACTCTTTCCGTATGAAGTCACCATTATCACAGGGCAGGATGCAGAGCGGAATCGTTCAGGGAACAATTTAATGCTTTCTATACCGTTGAGCTCTGGCATATTCCAATCAATGAGTACGATGTCATAAGGCTGACTCTGTTCACAACCATTCACCATTTCAACGGCCATAAGCCCACTGGATGCTTCATCGGCTTTGACGCCCAGATTGCCGAGCAGTGTACTTAATATGTGCAATGCTGTTAGGTTATCGTCAACAATCAACACCTTAAGATCATCTGTATTAACATTCTTTATTGATGTTCTTGTCACTGGAGTCTTTTGCAAACCAAGCTGTACAACAACGTAAAACGTACTGCCAACGTCAGGCGTACTTTCAACCCAAATATCTCCCCCCATCAGGGCGCATAACTTTTGAGAAATTGATAAACCTAGACCTGTGCCACCATATTTTCTAGTAGTAGAACTGTCTGCCTGACTGAATGACTGAAAGAGTTTCGATGTTTGCTCTTCGGTCATACCAATACCAGTATCACGGACTGAAATGGTAAATTGTGCCGAGCCAGGATCAATGATGTCTGCCTTAATACCCACAATCACTTCACCATTTTCAGTGAATTTGACAGCATTGTTACACAAATTGATCAATACCTGGCCAATACGTAAAGGGTCGCCAATTATTGCGAGAGGAACAGAATCATCAATATCAAATAGGAGTTCTACGTTTTTATCTTCGACGGCGTGACTGATCAGAATCGCTACATTATCTAACACGTCTTCAAGATAAAAAGGGATGTGTTCTATAGTTAATTTTCCCGCTTCAATTTTAGAAAAATCCAGGATGTCATTAATGATACCGAGCAGGGTATTGGCGGCGCGATGTACTTTGGTAATATAGTTTCGTTGTTTGGTATCAAGATCAGTACCCAACGCAAGGTGGGACATACCAATGATGGCATTCATTGGGGTACGAATTTCATGGCTCATGTTAGCAAGGAAGTTGGATTTCGCTTGGGTCGCTGCTTCCGCTTCGTCTTTGGCTCGTTCGAGCTCTTCCGAGGCTTTCTTTCTGTTGGTAATATCTCTGATGATGGCAGTGTATGTAGTTTCTCCTCCTTCAGTGGTAAAACCAATGGCCACATCAATTGGAAAAGCAGTTTTGTCTCGTCTTATCCCAATAATTTCTCTATCAATATGAGACTCAAATGGTTTACCTTCGGAGTGACATAGTGTTAAGTAGTGCTGATACTGCTCTTTGTATGGGGAAGCTAACAGTCTAATAAATTCACAACCAACGATCTCTGTGTGAGAGTAGCCATATATCTCTTCTGCTTGACGACTGAAATTAACAATTAACCCGTCACTGTTAAATACGAGAATGCCATCCGCTGCGTTCTCAACAATCAATGACATCTTTCGTTCACTCAAGGCCAGATCCTTAGTCCGTTCAGTAATCATCTCCTCCAACTCTAATTTTGATCGGTTTAATACCCGTACGGCTCGCTCACCAATAACACTAGCGATAACACCTGCAGCCAAGGTCACAATCAAGGTTATACCTAAGCCCGTAAACAGGGTGTGGCGAGCGGCGTAATAACTGCTCATGACATCATTAACATTAACCTCAGTACCAATACCGATATCTAACCCTTTGTGCCATATCCATATTCCTATCACTGGCACCCCACGGTAATCTCGGTAACCGGTATAATTACTTCCATTGCCTATGGTTGTGGCACTCTGAACCATAGTCGTTAAAGGCCAATGACTTGAGAGCCGATCACTTTCGTGTCCTTCTAACAGGTTGCCACCTGGGTCTCTAATTCTAATATTATGAATTGTGCTTTGACCTGGTTGTAATAAACCGAGATCTCTAAGTTGGTTAGAGAACAAACTGTTAGAAAGCATATGACCATATCGGTCGAAAGCGTAAGTGTCTCTAGATAAGGTTTGACTAAAACTGAGAAGTTGCGTGAAAAAAGTGTTTGGGTCTTCTTGTCGTGCTAAAAGGGCGATGACATCACCCCGACTATTCTTAATAGGTGCAACAAAGAAATGCACAGGCTCTTTTGATGATTTGATATTAAATGGTGGAATAAACACGACATTATCTTTGAGAGCTCTATTTAATAATTGAGTATATTCAGCAAAAGGATCACGTGTTAATGCATCACGCGTACCATCTAAGGATGCAATCGGTTGAAGTTTACGATCAAGCAAAATGTAATTATTAACCCCTGTTGATAGGTGTGAAAATGCATGTTCTTTTTTCATTCTCAGACTAGCTAATTCAAAAGAGAGTCTATTGTTTGGTTCTGAATCAACCAATTTTCTCGCTAAGTTAACCACTTCTCTTTTTTCAACCAAATGATTAATTGAAACTATTTTTGTCTTTTGCCAATGGTCTAAACTTAATGTCACTGTATCCATGATTGTTTGTAGAGAAATCTTACGCTCTTCAGTTAAAGACTCCTTGATCATTGAGAGCGAAAACATGGTGACAGCGATCACCAACCCAACTAAAAGACAAACAGTGATCGCCGCATATTTTCGAAATTTATGACTAAGGGGATCTTTAGATGAGACTCTAAGTAAACGAAATAAGAGCCCCAATAGAGTAATCAGAATCACAACTGCCACACTTATTTGAATACTAGTGTTAAGTTGTGATGTTATGTACTGTTTTTGCTCATTTGATTCTTCCTTTCGATTCACCCATTGATTACTGATTTTAGATTTCTCTTCATGAGTTATTGATGCCAAGGTTTTGTTCATGATTGATTTGAAAATAGGCCAGTCTTTTCGCACGGCCATACTAAGGTTTCCATCGCCCATCCCTAATTCAGCAGATATGCCAAGATTAGTAAGGTTATATTTTTGAATTAAATAGTTGGCGACACCGAGATTAATCGCCATGCCATCGGCTGAACCTGTCGCAATCTTTTTAAGAGCCTCCAATGGTGTATTTACTAAGTATGTCTGTAAGTTAGGGTAATTGGTAATAATTTGATTGTTATACGAATAACCCGATACCAAGACAAAACGTTTACCATAAAAGTCATGCAAGCTGTCTATATGGCTATAATTACTCCGGGTAACAATGACATAGGGCATGATGATGTAGGGCTTGGTGAATTCATAATATTTTTCACGCTGAGGGGTACTAATAATGGCTGGTAGCATATCTAACTTTTCATTAGCAAGCATAGATAGAGCCTGATCCCAAGTAATTCCTTTTTTGCGTTCGAAAGTTATTCCTAAACGTTTTTCTATCAATTGTAGATAGTTAGATGTCATACCCGTGTAGTTCCCTAAATCATCAACAAATTCATAGGGTGGGAAGTGAGGATCAATACCAATGCGTATTGTCCGGTGATTTTTTAACCAATCACGTTCTTCTGAGGTCAGAAAAGCCATGTTTTCCGTCGCATGAGCATTTGCAAAGGTAAATAACGAAACAAGTAGAAAAAACAAAGAGACTACGTTACTCATTTTTTTCATAAAGGAATCCAACTCACCTAACCAGCAACAGAATGAGAAATGCAACAGACATTTCATCTTTAAGACTAGAACGAATCGAACAAAATGCCATGTGATACACAATAAATTTCAACTCGTTAGTGACATATAACTAACCTACGAGGTAGAGTAATCCAAACAACATCATTGAATTGATAGGAGTAGATAATGAGTAAGATCAAGGTTGCGTTTATTGGCCTGGGCGTTATGGGTTTCCCTATGGCTGGTCATCTACAGCGTAAAGGTTATGAAACCTCTGTATACAATCGGACAACTACACGTGCAGTTGAGTGGCAAGAAACCTTTCACGGTGAGTATGCCAAAACCCCTCGTGATTCGGCGATGCACGCTGATGTGATCTTTATTTGTGTCGGCAATGACGAAGATGTGAGAAGTGTTGTATATGGCGATGATGGCGTGCTTGCTGGCACGAAAGCGGGCAGTGTGGTGGTTGATCATACAACGACCTCAGCCACACTTGCCGTGGAATTAGCGCAAGCTTGTACGCAGAAACAGGTGGATTTTATTGATGCTCCAGTGTCTGGTGGTCAAGCAGGCGCAGAAAATGGACTGTTAACCGTCATGTGTGGTGGTGATCAAGGTGTATTTGAACGTGTTAAACCCATTATTGATACCTACGCCAAACAGAGTACATTGTTAGGAGAAAACGGACAGGGTCAACGTTGTAAAATGGTCAATCAAGTCTGTATTGCAGGTCTGCTACAGGGGTTGAGCGAAGCAATAACATTAGCCCAACAGTCAGGGCTAGATATTGAACAGGTGGTGGATACGTTAAAGCATGGTGCGGCTGGTTCTTGGCAAATGGAGAATCGTTCTGTGACAATGTCACAAGGTAAATTTGATTTTGGTTTTGCGATCGATTGGATGAGAAAAGACCTAGATATCTGTTTAACTGAAGCAAAAAAACACCAGTTAACAATGCCAATCACTGAGTATGTCGATAATCAATATCGATCATTGCAAGAGGAGGGATTTGGCAGAATGGATACCTCTGTACTGATTAAAAAGTTAACACAATAGGGGCAAACATGGAGGTTCAGCAGTGGTTACTACCTTGTGAATTAGTGGGGGCTTCAATTCGGTTAGTCCCTCTAACACTTGATCATATGAATGGCTTAATCGAAGCAGAAAAAGACGGCAATTTATCTTCTCTTTGGTTTACCAGTGTTCCGAATGACAGGTCAATAGAAGCCTACATAAATGACGCATTGTTACAGCAACATAATGGAACATCGCTTCCTTTTGTGGTGATTGATTCCATTACCAATAAGGTCATCGGTTCCACTCGATTTTGTCATATCGTTCAAAACAACAGACGGGTTGAAATTGGCTATACGTGGTATGGAAAAAGTCATCAACGCTCTTCAGTGAACACACAATGTAAAAGCGTAATGTTACAGTATGCTTTCGAAATACTTGGTGTTATTGCCGTTGAATTTAGAACACATTGGCATAACCATGCGTCACGGACGGCGATAGCAAGGTTGGGGGCAAAGCAGGATGGGGTATTGCGGAATCATCAACAAGATCCCGATGGTGGGTATCGGGATACTGTTGTTTTTTCAATAATAAACAGTGAGTGGCCAGTCGTGAAAAAGAGTTTACACTACAAACTTAAGCAGTAAAGAGTGACAAACTGGCGCTAGATGTTTATTTAATTACTCTTGTGGTGGTTGCTTCATTAAATGACGAACTTTAAAGAAAGCCCATGTCATTACACCTGTAATCGCAGCAATTAAAAGAACACTAGGTAGTACAGTTTCAAAAGAGTAAGGGTCAATTCCAAACATAGCTATATCCTTTGTTGTTGATTTTTTTGTAATATAGCGAAGTTGATAGATACTTTATTGATATAGCTCAAATGCGGTAAGATATGTAGTGGTTATGTTAACGTTTGTTGATATGAGTCAACAAAGCGTAATTGTTGGGTGATATTTGTAATTGGAAGTCACTGAATTATCAATAGGTCACTTATTTGTTAACTTTTGAACATTTTATCAAATGACTTAATATCGAACCCAAACAGATACTGATCACCGATCTTAAATACGGGAACACCTTTAGCGCCAATAGCCTGTAACTCTTTCCTACCACGTTGAGTTTTCGCATCTGTTAAACGGTAGGGGATCTTTTTAGAGTCTAAATATTGTTGTGCGGCTTTACAGTGCACACATTTATCAGATACATACAAAACAATACGTTTCATTATCTTCTCTCAAATCTAACGAAAAAAGCCTGTAACGTTAATTACAGGCTTTTAAAATTTGGTGCTCGCTACTGGACTCGAACCAGTGACACCTTGCATGTCATGCAAGTACTCTAACCAACTGAGCTAAGCGAGCAAATTGTTCCGGGCAATAAAATGGTGCTCGCTACTGGACTCGAACCAGTGACACCTTGCATGTCATGCAAGTACTCTAACCAACTGAGCTAAGCGAGCTTTCTTTATCTGCTTTCGTTGAAAGCGAAACGAATATTAACCATCAACGATGGGCTGTGCAAGTAGAAACATACTATTTTTTGAATATTTACGACTGTTTGCTGATTTTCTGAGCGTGTTTTACTAAGAATGAAAGATTCAACCATTCAACACTCAAATCTACACATTGACTGAGCATATGATTTCCCACAACAACTAATAATGTTATAAATAAGTAACTGAATTTATATCAAGGTTATTGTTGTGTTGGTTTTATGATTTGGACTGGGATTGGGGTACGACTTGTGCTCGCTTTTGGTGTGCTAGCGTTATCGACAATACTAGTCGCTAGTGTGTCGTTTTCTACTTTTACAGAAACACGCAATAGGTTAAACGAAATCTATCAAGGGGATATGGTTGCTCTCAAAGCGGCAGCTCGTCTGAATGATACAGGTAGAATCATTATCGCTACCTCCGCGATATTGATCTCTGCTGAATCAAATTTAGAACGTAATAACGCGATGGGCAAGATTAACACGTCGATCGATACGATGAAGCAGATCATGGTTAAGTTCCCTGAATATAACCACTATTTTTTAGAACTCATCACACAGATAAGTAATAGCCTAAGTTTGCTTTATGCCAATGAAGTAAAATCTCAAGCCTTAGCTAATGAATTTAGAGACCTGCTTGATGGTCTTTTTCCATTGCTCATAGAGACAGATAAACAACTCGCTAATTTACCCAGTGAAACAAAAAAAATCATCGATTATAACTATTTACGTACGTTGCTCTATTATCAATCTGGCTTAGCAGAGAAACTGTACAACGACTCAAGTTATAACGAACTTGATATCACAATATTACGATTGGAAGAGCTGGGCAATAACTGGTGGTTGTTCTGGCAGCAGGGCCAACTCTCCAACCGCTACGTCGATCTTCACCAACAGCTCTCATTAATCATCAAACTCACCTCTCGAAAAGGGCGACTGTTTGAACTTAAAAATCAACTGCTCGATCTTAGTTATCAAGAAAAATACTTACTGGAAAACAGTCGCTCCCATCTTCATCAATTAGCCGTACAGATCGAGAGTTACGCCTCCAGAGTCAACCAGGATATTGACGCGTCGATCAGTGATACAGAGAAAGAGCTGGCCAATAACAATACGTTGTCACTTTTGATTGCCTTCTTAAGTCTATTTACCGCGGCTTTGCTCTCATGGTTTTATGTTAAAAAAAATATTTTACAAAGAGTTCGCGATTTACAACTCAGCATGCGTTCCATTTCATCAGGTAACCTCAATACATCAATAAGCATTAAAGGTCGAGACGAGATCACTGAGATGGCCAAAGACGTCGACTTTTTCCAACAAACTGCCGTTACTGTTGAACGCACTAATCAACAATTAATTGCCACACAAAATGAACTGATACAAGCAGGAAAGCTAGCGGCACTCGGAGAGTTAAGTGTCGGAATTACTCATGAGATAAGCCAACCCCTCACCGCCATTAATAGCCATCTTAGAAGTGCTTCAATTTGGATACAAAAAGAGAATATGGATAAGGCACAAACCAACCTCGATAAGATTGGTAAACTGGTCGATAAAACAGCCATTATTATTAAGCACCTTAAAGCATTCTCTAGAAAATCTGATGGGAAATTAGAACCGGTTGATATCGACTCGGTTATTTTAGAAGCACTGGCACTTCTTGAAACCAGAATCGAAATGAGTGATGTGGTGATCGAGTACACAGGAAGATCTCATCAATTTGTCCTCGCGAATGCCATTAGACTTGAGCAGGTGATCGTTAATGTATTGAGTAATGCACTCGATGCCGTTGAAGGACAAGAAGAGCCAGATATTAGCATTCTTGTAGAGAGCGATACTGAACACTTGTATATCTTAGTTAAAGACAATGGAAAAGGGATTATCTCCGAAGCGTTACCATACATATTTGACCCTTTTTACACACAAAAAACGGTCGGTAAAGGGCTCGGGTTAGGGCTCTCTATTGCGTTTAATATTATGAAAGATTTTGACGGAAGTTTATCGGCAAGATCGCAGCCAAATCAATGGACTACCTTTACCATTGGGTTGAAAAAACTGAAAGGAATAAGCAGTGAATAGATCAGAACTAACCAATGTTGTCCTCATCGATGATGAATCTGATGTAGTTGACGCACTCAGTGAAATGCTCGAATTAGAGGGGTTCACTGTTAATGCGTTCCTGGATGCGAAACAAGCACTGAAATCATTAAGACCTGGAAGCTGTGAAGTGATACTTAGTGACGTAAAAATGCCCTCCATTAATGGATTAACTCTGTTAGATTCAATCCATAAACGCGTCCCAGGTACTCCTGTCATCTTAATGAGTGGTCATGGTGATATCCCAATGGCAATTCAAGCCATGAAAATTGGCGCATTTGATTTTTTAGAAAAACCAATGGACCCACATATATTGGTTAATAAATTAAATACGGCACTGGAGCAGCGTGCTTTTGAGTTACAACACTCTCACGACGCTACCCCAAGCCGAGAGACCATTGAGGAGGTGATCATTGGGGACTCCACCGTATTAGAAAGTATACGTTCCCAAATCTTGCTTCTTGCAAAAACGGGGGTCGATACCATCATTAATGGTGATACAGGAACGGGAAAGGAGGTCATCGCTAATGCGCTTCACCAATTTAGTGATCGTGTAGATAAACCCTTTGTCGCCATCAACTGTGGTGGCATGACTGAGAGCATCATTGAGAGCGAATTATTTGGGCACGAAGCAGGGTCCTTCACCAGTGCGAATAAGAAGAGAATCGGTAAAATTGAGCAAGCCAACGGTGGCACACTGTTTCTTGATGAAATTGAAAGTATGCCGATCTCAATCCAGATTAAATTGTTAAGAGTACTGCAAGAACGCGTTGTAGAACGGGTTGGAGGTAACCAATTAATTCCGGTTAAATTTGTAGTAATAGCGGCCAGTAAATCTAATTTATCAACATTAAGTGACGAAGGAAGGTTTCGAAAAGATCTCTTTTATCGGTTAAATGTCGCCTGTATCAATCTTCCTAAATTGCATCATAGGATTGAAGATATTCAACCGCTGTTTCGATTTTTTGTTCATAAAGCTTGCCAGAAGTACAAAACAACCCCACCCAAAATTCATCCAGAACAAATTTTGCAGCTGAATCGACATCCCTGGCCTGGCAATATTCGTGAATTAAGAAACGTGGCTGACCGTTTTGTACTTGGTATTGTTGGTGATGGATTTAATCTTCAAGTCCCGATGACAATCAATCAAACGACAGACAGTGATTTTGATTTTGAAAAACAGATGGAATGTTATGAAAGAGAGTTATTAACTGAAGCACTAGTGAGCAGCAATGGCAGCATCAATGCCACACTGGAAAAACTCAATTTACCTCGAAAAACACTCTACAGGAAATTAAAAAAACACAACATTAACCGATACGATTATCGCGAAGTGAAAACCTGATAGGACATATATGACCCATCAGTAAAGAGTTAAGAGTGACAATAATGACTCATTACAGCAAGTAAACGAACCATGAGATAGTTAACTTATTGTTTATATGTAGTTTAAATTCTTGGCTTAGCATTTGCTATTACAGAATTGAGTTAACATAAATATAACAATAAGGAAATGTAATGAATAACGTATCAAAAGGATTACTGCTCGCTGGTGCTCTTTCAATTCCAGCAATGGCGCAAGCCGATGATTGTTCTAATAGAGGGGTACTCGATGAAAGGTACTGTGATGAAAATAACGATTTAGTCGCGGATACACCAAAGGATCCAGAACAGTGGCGTGATCCAAGCACTTTAGTCTTTACCTATACCCCAGTTGAAGACCCAGCAGTATACAAAGATGCGTTTGCCGATTTTCAAGCGCATCTAAGCAAGGTAACGGGTAAACGCGTTATTTATTACACCGTCCACTCTAACTCTGCACAAGTAGAAGCAATGCGTTCTGGACGTCTTCATGTTGCTGGTTTCTCAACTGGACCTACAGGTTATGCGGTGAACCTTGCCGGTTATGTACCGATTGCGGTTAAGGGAACGGAAGAGGGCTTCCAAGGCTATAACTTGATTACGATTGCGAGAAAGGATGGTCAGGTTCAGTCAATGTCTGATCTTAAAGGTAAAAAAGTAGCCCATACTTCTGCCTCTTCAAACTCTGGTAACTTAGCACCTCGCGCACTGTTTCCAGCAGAAGGCATTACCCCAGACACTGACTACAAAGTCCTTTACTCTGGTAAACACGACCAATCTATCTTAGGAGTTTACAACGGAGATTACGATGCCGCGCCAGTTGCATCAGATGTTTATGACAGAATGGTGGATGCCAAGCGTGTCGATGACAGTAATCTAAACATTATCTACCGTAGCCCGAGGTTCCCAACATCGGCCTTTGGTTACTCACACGACCTTAAACCTGAACTTGCGGCAAAGATCCGTGAGGCATTCTCAACCTATCGTTTTACTCCAGAGATGAGTGCAACGTTTAAAGGTGCAGACCGTTTTGCTCCAATCACTTACAAAGAAGAGTGGGGAGTGATTCGTGATATTGCCCATGCAACTGGCACTGCGTACACAAAAACAGGTCTGAAAAAGCTTGCCGAGAAAGATGCAGCTAAACGAGCCAAGAAGAAAGCGGCTGCACTAGCCGCTGAAGCAAATAAAACACAAGGTTAACACCGATTAATGCCTACCTACATACTGGGTAGGCATCACTCTTCTTGTTCGATAAAAGGAATGATCAATGACGGCTATAAGTTCTAATGCAATTCAAATTAATGACCTACATCATGAATATATTACGGGTAAACCGGTATTAAAAGGCATTAATATTGAAATTAGTGAGCCTGGAATTGTGGCCATAATTGGCCCATCAGGTACAGGAAAAAGTACCTTACTCAAATGTATTAACCGCCTTAACGACCCTACGTCAGGAGAGATCCACTTCGACGGAGCAGATTTAACCAAAGTAAAAGGCACGGCACTTCGTAAGCTTCGCAGACACATAGGTATGGTGTTTCAAGAGTACAATTTGGTTGAACGACTGACTGTACTTGAAAATGTACTCAGTGGGCGTTTAGGGTATATGTCATCATGGGATGCGTGGCGTAGAAACTATCGGCAAAAAGATCTGAAACAAGCATTTGAACTGCTTGAGCTGGTTGGTTTATCTGAATTTGCTAACCAAAGAGCGGACAGTTTATCTGGTGGGCAGAGGCAACGTGTTGGGATTGCTCGTGCAGTGATGCAAAACCCTTATATTCTTTTAGCGGACGAACCTACGTCATCGCTGGATCCTAAAACAGCCGTTGAAATTATGGAGTTGATGGAGACATTTGCTCAGAGAAACGATATCCCAGTATTGGTTAACATTCACGATGTGAACCTTGCCAAACGTTATGCAAAACGAGTAATTGGAATGTGTAACGGAAAAATCCATTATGATGGCAGCCCGGATGATATCTCAGAAGAAGATCTTAAAGTGATTTACGGGGGCGAGTCATGGTTGGATTAACCGAATCAAAAAAAGTGCCTATTTCGCCTTTTAAACCATCTCTGCTGAATCGCAGTATTACCATTCTGATTATTGGCTACCTTTTCTATAGCTTCAGTTCGCTAGGCCTATCATTGGACCGTATCGTGATTGGCTTTGGTGAGAGTGAACGTCTACTTTCGAGAATGTTCCCACCTGATTTTTCTCGCAGCAGTCTGTTAGTAAGTGGACTTGCTGAAAGCTTACAAATCGCCATCATTTCGAGCTTTTTTGGTATCCTTATTTCGCTCTTTCTTGGTTTACTGGCGGCTCGAAACATGATGCCTTTGGTTGTCACCGGCCCTATTCGAATTTTGATCGCTTTATGCCGTTCGTTTCACCCAGTGATTATCGCTATTATCTTCGTGAAAGCGGTTGGTTTTGGTGCGCTAGCGGGGATATTAACCCTTATATTTGCTTCAATTGGGTTTATTGCCAAATTATTTGCCGAAGCGATAGAAGAGATCTCTCTAAAACCTGTTGAAGCTATTCGTGCCACTGGTGCCAGCTTCATGAGCGTTATTTTATATGCCGTTATGCCGCAGGTGTTTACTCGATTTATTGGTTTTTCCAGTTACCAATTAGACTCTAACCTACGTAACTCGACCATGGTTGGCATCGTTGGTGCTGGTGGGTTAGGGGGGACACTCTTCTCTGCGTTCCAACGTTTCGATTATGACTTTGTTGCGGCGATTTTATTGACCATTATTGCGCTTATTCTTGTGGGTGAGTTTCTGTCTAATGTAGTAAGAAGGATCTTCTAATGACAACAACAAGTATGGATCTTGATTGGCAACGATTTACCTTTACTGAAAAGCTATCTCGATACGCCGTATATCTCGTTATGGTTATGTCACTCGTCTGGTCATGGCAGACAGTCGAAGTGATTCCGGAATTTTTATATGACGCACCAGAGCAGTTGATGGATATGTTTCATCGGATGACACCCATTGATTATGGTTTTTATCCGATTAGCATTCATGACGCGCTTATTGAAACCCTACACATTGCGACATTAGGAACACTGTTTACCTTGGTTATTGCGGTACCATTGGCCCTATTAAATACACCCAATATTACCCCAAGCCTCACCATCAATTGGATTTCACAATTCTTTTTGGTAGCAACACGTTCGGTAAACTCATTAGTATGGGCCTTACTGTTTATTGCACTATTTGGTCCAGGAGTGCTGGCTGGCATTATGGCCATCGCGATTCGAAGCGTTGGTTTTGTAGGTAAATTACTGTCAGAAGCGTTAACTGAGGTGAATATGGGAACCATTGAGGCGTTAAAAGCGACAGGCGCTTCAAAGGGCAGTATATTAATCAAAGGTTATTGGCCACAAGTGATGCCTGCATTTTACTCCATTGTTCTATTCCGTTGGGACATTAACGTTCGAGAATCCGCAGTACTCGGTTTAGTCGGCGCAGGCGGGATCGGCGTGGTACTCAATGACGCACAAAATCTGTTTGAATGGCAGAAAGTGGCAATGGTACTATTAAGCATATTCGCGATAGTGATTATTGCAGAAGCGATTGTTATTCAAATTCGAAAACGATTGATATAACAAGGTGACCAAAAAGTAAAAGGGCCGAATTATTCGGCCCTTTTTTATTTTAGGGCAAGTAACTTCCGACTAAATTCTGCAAAACCGTATCCACCAGACGCCTGCATAACTACGGCAGGGTGATATTGTAGCTGATCCCAATAATGGACAATGTTCGACACTCCGACTGAGAGATCTAAGTAATTAAACATCTGCTGGTCATTGAGGGAGTCCCCCACATAACAGACAGCTTGTTGTATAGATTGCTCATCAAACCCTAAGTCACTTAATAAAGCCAGTGACGCATTTTTCTTAGAGTGGATGCCATACCAAGCATTAATATGAATAGAGCTGGCTGTCGCATTTGCTCCAAGCGCATGAATTTCTTCCATCACTTCAGCAACGATTTGAGGTTGAACTTTGGGGCAGTTCTGTCCTATGTCAATAGCCACTTCACAGAGGCGATACGATTGGTCTAATGTCAAAGAGAGATCAGGGTATGACTCTAGAATAGAACAAACTTGTAACTTTAACTTTTGTTGCTGTTCACGAATGGTCGCTAGTGGAACAGAGGATGACACCGTTAAGTGTCCATCCACTTTGGTTAGCAAAAAGGCGCCATTCTCGCCTAGAACCCCATCAACAGGCCAGAGTTGTGCAATGTGATCACACCAACCTGCACAAGCACCAGTAACGGCGTAGACGAGAATTCCCGCCTCTTGCAACTGCGCTAAGGCATGTAAAGTATCAGGCGGTAACTGTCCGTCACAGGTCAATGTATCATCGACATCGGTTAATACAATCTGGACTTTAGACCAATCCTTACTTAATTCGTCACTTGGTAATTGGTGTAATTGCGGCATACACTTCCTTATTTTTCAGCCAATAATAGTTGAAACTCTTCGTCTTGTTTGTGAATCCATAAAAGGCGTTTACCGAGTAAAATAGCCGCCGTCGTTAAACCACAAATGAAACCAATCCAAAATCCGTGAGCCCCCATAGGTTCAACAATCCAGTCAGTAATCCCTAAAATATAACCAACAGGAAAGCCGATAAACCAATAAGCAATAAGAGTTCTAGAGAAGATCGCACTCATGTCTTTATACCCTCTAAGCGCACCCGCAGCGATCACTTGTATTGAGTCTGTACATTGGTAAATGGCCGCAAGTAACAGAAGACTGGTCGCAAGAGTAATAACCTCAGGATTGTCAGTATAGAGCAGTGCGATAGGCTCGCGGAATAGAACGGTAAGCCCAGCAGTCAACAAGGCGGTAGAAAGTCCTAAAGCCAACCCACAATTCGACGCAATTTTTGCCCCTTCAATATCTTTCTCACCCAGTTGATGGCCAACACGTATACTCACTGCTACCCCGATACTCATTGGGAGCATAAAAATAAGCGAAGAGATATTCATTGCCACCTGATGAGCGGCAACAACGAGAGATCCAAGAGGAGCAAGCAGCAGAGCAACCACTGCAAATAGAGTCACTTCGAAAAAAATGGATGCCGCAATCGGGAAACCGAGTTTAAACAGACGAGTGATTGCTTTTTTATCCGGGGTAAAAAACGTTTTAAACAATTCATGTTTCTTAAGAACTGGACTCACTAATACATAAATCAGTAAAGAGACAAACATCAACCAATAGACGAGGGTAGTCGCAACGCCACAGCCAACACCACCTAATGCGGGTAAGCCAAATTTACCGTAGACAAACATCCAGTTTAAGGGGATATTGGCAACCAAACCGATAAAGCCTATTACCATCGCAGGTACGGTGAGCGATAATCCTTCAGCGAAACTACGTAATGTTTGAAAAAGTAAAAATGCAGGTACTGCCATCACAACAGCGTACATATAACCAATAGTCTTACTCTGTAGTGCCGGTTCAACGTCCATATATTTAATGATGTAACCCGCTTTATAGAGAAGCAACATAATCGGGACAGAGATCAACAGGGCGAGATAGAAACCTTGATGTACTTGATAGGGTATTTTATCGCGTTGGCCGGAACCGTTAAGTTGAGCAACAACCGGAACCAGTGCCATTAACAGTCCGACCCCGAAAAGAATAGAAGGGAGCCAGATACTCGCCGCAATAGCAACGGCTGCCATGTCGGTAGCGCTAACGCCACCTGCCATCACCGTATCCACAAAACCCATTCCAGTTTGGGCGACACTCGCGATAAATACAGGAAAGGTCAGCTTGGATAAACGGGCCAATTCATAACGATAACTTTGCACAAAAACTCCAGATACAACGGTTAAAATTCAACTACCAAGTGGGTAATTAACCTTAATGAACATTATCTTGTTAAATATGTGAACACAATAGAAAAAGGCATTAAATTTCTTCAATGCCTTACATTAATTTTGAGAGTTAAATTAGACGTTTAATCGAGTTGTAAATCGTAGATGATTTTCTGTGCATGGTTAAGGTAATCGCCACCAAACATGTTGCAATGATTCAGGATGTGATAAAGGTTATAAAGTTCTTTTCGATCTTGATAGCCCTCAGAGAGCGGGTTCACAGATTCATACCCTTGATAAAAAGAGTCACTGAATCCGCCAAATAGCTCGGTCATTGCGATGTCGCACTCATGATCGCCCCAATAACAAGCAGGATCGTACATTATAGGTCCATTCACCGAGATTGACACGTTACCATTCCATAAGTCACCGTGTAACAAAGAGGGGCGAGGTTGTCGATTTGAAAGCAACGATTTTGCATTGGCGACAATATTACTGATATTGCCTAAATTAATCCCTTTCTCTTTTGCTAGCTGTAGTTGCCAGCCCAAACGCTGTTCAGAGAAGAAAGTGCACCATTTACGGTTCCACTCATTAGGTTGTAGGGTAGTGCCTATATAATTATCATCATCAAATCCATATTCAGCTTGTTCGCCCCATAAGTGATGTTTAGCGAGCTGAGCACCGAAAGAGAAAAGAGAGGTGGAGTTACTAATCGGTTTGGTAGGAAGAAAGTTTAAAACCAAAAAGGAACAATCTTTAGTCGTACCGACATGGATAACTTTTGGAACATCAATTTCATGTGGTAGTGTCAATTGTTGTAGACTCTGCACCTCAGTTAGAAACATGGGTAGTGATGACTTGCTGTTCTTTTTTATGAAGTAGCGTTGATCACCATTAGATACCATATAGCAGTCGTTAATTTCACCACCATCGATGACTTCATGCTCAATGATATTGAACTCGGATCCTGTTGCATCTGAGATTTGTTTAGAAATTGATTGCCACATAATAGTATCCCCACAGTGATGGAAGAGTATTTAGCTATTGATATTCTAGACTATGTTCAAGGAAATAAACTGTGGATCACAGCACATTTAATGATCGTGAATAACTATTTGACCAACTCTCAGAGGAAAAGAGCATTTTTAAAACAAAACCATCAATAAAAAAAGAACATGCCCGCTACTTATAGCGATCCGACACGTGTGATGCCTGTTCCATATATAAAACAACACCTCATATAAGCCTTAAAGAGCATTGACTTTACTTTTTATTTACATGAACGTCGTGATCATTGTCATTATTATACTTAATAGTAGTACAACCTATTAAATTTTAATGAGAAGATAGGAAACTTCAACTATATTTGTAATGGATCTTTTCATGTATGCCTAGTGTTTTAATTTGTGATGACTCCCCTTTGGCGAGAAAATCACTGGCAAGATATTTTACCGAATCCAACTCTATCGATTTACACTACGCAGAGAATGGTAAAGAAGCATTAGAATTACTGGCAACTGAAAATATCGATGTTGTTTTTCTTGATCTCACCATGCCTATCATGGACGGATATCAAGTGTTATCTGCGCTACCAGTCAATCCATACCCATCAAAGGTTATTGTTGTCTCTGGAGATACGCAAGACCAAGCCATTAAACGTTGCTTGAACCTTGGCGCATTTGATTTTATTAAAAAACCTTTCTGTGAACGAGTGGTTACTGAGCTATTTGAAAAATTGGAACTCAGTTATAACAGCCCTAGCTTAGTGGTTAATAAAGAGATCAGGCACCTTGACCATATCTCAAAATTTAAAGAGATCAGCAATGTCGCCTTAGGTAAAGGCGCTGCTATCATCTCAGAATATTCTGGTGAATTCTTTCATATGCCAGTACCGAAACTGAAAATGATGTCAGTTGAGCAGTTAGAAATTAAGATGGATTCGATTTTTAAAAACTCTGATCTCTCTCCAATATCACAACGATTTGTTGGTAGTGGGATTCATGGCGAAGCGTTGATGTGTCTTTCAGGCAAGGATGTGAGCCTATTTGGTGAGCGCATCGGCATTAAACTTGATGATGGTAATAAGAACGAACTTAACATTGATGTTTCTGATTTGTTGGTCTCATCGTATTTAGTGTCACTGTCTGAGCAAATTGGTTGCTCTTTCTCATTAAGACAACCTTTGATCCTAGACCGTGAAATCAGAGCATTTACTCACGGTGGTGGTCAGAGACGACTCGATATCAACAAGGAAATGTTTGCCATTGAGTACCGCTATAAAGCACAAGATCTTGAATTGATCTGTGATGTGCTTTTTTTAATGGATGTAGATTCACTGGCTGAAATCATTCGAATTATGGATACGATTTAGTGACAAATTTAACCCTCGACATCTCTGAGCTCCATTGGGCCATGCAGGTAACAGACCATATGGATGCTGGCCTAGTTGTGTTGGATAAAGAGTACAACATTTGTGCTTGGAACACGTTTATGGTTGCATACAGTGGCGTGAAAAGTGATGACATGATTGGAAAAAACATCTTCGAATCCTGTCGAGACTTACCTCAAGAGTGGTTAAAACGAAAAGTCGATGCGACTATCACGCTAAAGACACGTTCTTTTACCTCATGGGAAGACCGTCCATATTTGTTCAACTTTTCCAACTTTTGTCCTGTCTCTGCCAGCCTTCCAGAGATGTATCAAAACATCAGTTTAACACCGCTTACCTCACTGTCTGGTGAAGTGACACACGTGAGTATGATCATTACTGATGTAACCGATATTGCAAAAAATAAACTTCACCTTCGTGAATCTAATAAAGCCCTCTCTAGATTGAGTCAAATTGATGGCTTAACGGGGTTATTTAATCGAGCTTATTGGGAAGATAAATTTAAACGCGAATTCAATAGTGCCAAAGCAAGTGGCGGACATTCAACTGTTGTCATGCTCGACATTGATCACTTCAAAAAGGTGAACGATAACTTCGGGCATATTGTTGGTGATGATGTAATCCGTGAAACTGCAGCACTACTGTTACGAACCTCACGTGGTACAGACTTTTGTGGCCGTTATGGTGGGGAAGAGTTTGCAGTGTTACTACCGAAAACGACTCAAGTCGAAGCGCTCTATTTTGCCGATAGGCTTAGAAAACGAGTAGAAGAGACTATAATCAAAACAGAAGATGACGAAGTCTCCTTTACAATCAGTATTGGCGTGAGCCAACTTGATGAAGATTGTGAGGATCATCTACAATGGTTGAGTCAAGCAGACCGTGCGCTATATCATTCAAAGCAGAGTGGCCGAAATCGCACAACTGTATTTGAGCAAGAGATGGAAGCCTTATAAAGAATATTTATGATGCAGATGCCACTTTCCATATTTTTTGCACCATCTGCCTTAAAGTTGATTTACAACAGCACCGCTTAATCGAATAATAGCGAAAATCGTTTCTTTGTTTCACTTATCTGGAAAATAATATGGTAGTTGATAATGATGGTTACTTATCATTAATTGAATATTTGACTGAAAATTTAGCACTTTTTATAGATGGTCATGGAGACACTGGTGATGAAACAGTAGAAGATGTTGTCACCGACATGGTTGCCTCTAACATCATGACAGTATTTGATCAAAATCCAGAATTAAGCAGCATTATTAGATTTCAGCTTCTGAAAGAAGCAGATGCTGTGGTTGATGATTTAGGTGAAGTGCTTGCTAGTGCTTGGGGAACCAAAGCGACCAATGAACAAGTTGCTTTCCTTGAAGAGTATATCAGCCTTATCAAGAATCTCTTTGATTCAGTATTAGCGCAATAAGATTTCACCCCGCTGTTAACCAGTGGGGTACTACATCACTCTTTTTATCTTCCAAAACTTGCTGGCCCAATAGGGGTTATCCGTACGAGAGATAATCACACCTTTCGATGTTGACGCATGCATAAACTGTTTCTCTCCTAAATACACCCCAACATGTCGAACCTTGTGACCCGTTTTGAAGAAAATTAAGTCTCCAGGTTGCTGATTACCACGTGCAATGAGCTTACCTTGTTGCTGTTGTTGTAAGGTGGTTCTTGCGACATCTACGCGGTAGACATCCCTCATGGTAATCTGTACAAAGGCTGAACAATCAATCCCTGTTTTCGATACGCCACCAAGTCGATATGGCGTACCTTTCCAATTATTATAATGAGAAGTGAAGATGGAGTTGGTTTGGACAAACTTATTCTGAGATACTGGCGACGTTGACACGGAGGGGGTGGTTGAGCAACCCGCCACAGACAGTAGAGCGATAATAAGAAGATAACGCATTGAAATAACCACTATTACATCATTAATTTAATCATTTACTCTACCATAACATCATATTTTGGCTAGAAATAACTCTCTACGCCGCGTAGAATGCCCATCTCATTTATTTACTGATGCTCACATGAGAATACACAAAGTACATACCCTCCATATCGATCGCCTAGCCCGCTCTACGAAACCTTTTAATGCCCGAGGCGCGAAAGTAAAGCGTTGTCAGTATTGCCAAGTGAATATCGATTACTGTATTTGTGCCCATCAACCTCAAGTGAGCTCTAATGCTGCTTTTTTGTTGATCATGTTTGACACTGAAGTTCTCAAACCAAGCAATACCGGGAAACTCATTGCCGACGTTGTGCAAGAGACTTACGCCTACCTTTGGTCAAGGACCGAGCCTAATCAAGAAATGCTCGATCTACTCAATGACCCGCAATGGCAACCTTTTGTTGTTTTTCCTAGCGATTATGTGCAGACACCCCAGCAAGTAGTGAGTTCGGTTGAGGTGACTGATGGTAAACGACCGCTGTTTATTATGTTAGACGGGAGTTGGCGCGAGGCATGCAAAATATTTCGGCGCTCTCCTTACCTTAATCGTTTTCCGGTACTCTCAATTAAAGCAGACCAGCTGTCAAAGTACATCATGCGAAAAGCATCTAAAGATTACCAATTGGCGACCGCAGAGGTGGCCGCTATCGTGCTCGATTTATATGGAGAAAAAGAGACCGCTAAACACATGGAGTTGTGGTTTGATGTTTTTAAGGAGCACTATTTGTGTAGCAAGCAACCCTTGAAGCTCGCGGATAGAAACGTGGCACTCAACAGAATGTTCGATTATCAGCGCTCTCTTATCGCTGGATGATCTCCGTAACACATAATTGTATTGTCAATGAGACCTCCATCAGTTTCTTGAATGTAAATCGGGACATTTATAGAATACTAACGACACAAAAATAGTTAGAATTAACTCAATATTTTAATGAGGTAATTTGCCTCTGTAACATTTTTGGGAGAGCAGTATGTTTTATGGATTTGACATTGGTGGCACCAAAATAGAATTTGGCGCCTTCGATGAGAACTTACAACGAGTCGCAACAGAGCGCGTACCTACACCAGGCTCAAATTATGAGCTATTGATCGATATCATTGTTGGTCTAATCAAAAAGTATGATGCCCAATTTGGTTGCGAAGGCAAGATTGGTATTGGTATTCCAGGCATGGAAGATGCTGATACCGGAGCCATACTCACCAGTAATATCCCCGCTGCAAAAGGACATTTCTTAAAAAAAGATCTAGAAGCCAAATTGGTCAGAGACGTTAAAATCGATAACGATGCTAACTGCTTTGCTTTATCTGAAGCATGGGATGATGATTTAAAAGATGAGAAGTCTGTATTGGGCCTAATTCTAGGCACCGGCTTTGGCGGTGGTATTGTAATAAATGGTCAAGTATACACGGGAAGAAACAATGTCGCAGGCGAAATGGGTCATACCCGCATGCCAATTGATGGCTGGTTTCATCTAGGGGATAACGCACCACTATTTGATTGCGGATGTGATAAGAAAGGTTGTATTGATAACTACCTATCGGGTAGAGGCTTTGAACAACTTTATGCGCACTATTATGGCGAAACATTAAAAGCGACCGAAATCATTACCAATCAAGCAGCAGGTGAGGCAAAAGCGGTAGAGCATGTAGAACGTTTTATGGAGTTATTAGCAATCTGTTTTGCTAATCTGTTCACAGCCTTTGATCCCCATGTCGTGGCACTGGGTGGCGGCTTGTCTAACTACGATTTAATCTACCAAGAGCTACCAAAGAGAATGTCAAAACATCTTCTTTCTGTTGCCAAGGTTCCTAAAATCATCAAAGCGAAACATGGTGACTCAGGTGGTGTACGCGGAGCAGCTTTTCTAAATATTTTATAACCTTAGAATAAGAAAATAAAAGATAGCCTGATGTTTCTCTCAGGCTATTCACATCACTTATAAACGGCTCACTAAGGGAATAACCGTTACTTTTGCACCAATTTCAACGTTTTCAACGTCTGGTGCCACTTCAATCAAACAGTTCGCTTCGCTCATTGAACGTAATATTCCGGAGCCTTGTTTTCCAGTGGTCCTCACTTCTAAATGGCCGTTATGGTTAATGGTATAGATCCCACGACTGTATTCAGTTCGACCCACACGAGAACGAATGTTTTCCGTTGCTAACGCGACCAATTTTTCAGCTTGCCAGTCCTGTTGGCCTTGTAAGCGACGGATCACAGGCTCAACAAACTGTAGGAAGGCGACCATCACTGCCACTGGATTTCCCGGAAGCCCAAAGAAAGGAGTATGATCTGTTGGTTCAGAAAAAATCGTGCCGAATGCTAACGGACGACCGGGGCGCATATTGATACGCCAGAAGTTAATTTGACCCAACTTGGTTAAGCAACTCTTAATATAATCCGCATCACCTACCGACACACCACCTGATGAAATAATTAAATCTGCTTGTTGCGCACCGCTAAGCAGAGCTTGTTGTAAACTCTCTTCGCTATCTTCAATTATGCCAAGATCAATAACCTCACAGTCTAAATGGCTCAGTAAACCAAATAGTGAATAGCGATTAGAGTCGTATATACTGCTCTCTTTCTGCGCTTCGCCGGGTGCTTGAACCTCATCTCCTGTAGAGAAAATAGCGACACGGATAGGGCGGTTAACCGTAACGGATGTGATCCCTAATGAAGCGATCATGCCGAGTTCAGCGGACGAGATTTTAGTCCCTTTGGCTATGGCCACTTCTCCTACTGCTAGATCTTCTCCCGCTAAGCGGATATTCTGGCCCGTTTTAATCTCGTTCAACTCAAGCGAGAATTGAACCATGTTGTCGCGCTCTTCGGCTTGTTCACGCATGATGACGGCTGTTGCATTATCTGGTACAGGTGCGCCAGTCATAATACGTACCGCTTCGCCGGGTGATAGAGTGTGTTCAAAACGATGACCGGCCATTACGGAGCCGACAACCTTATAGTTAGGGTGTGAAGAGTTGCAGCCGACAATCGCGTAACCATCCATAGCGGAATTATTGTACTGCGGCACATTGATCGGAGAAAGCAGATCACAAGCAACAGTATGATTAACCGCGTCAAAAAGGGATAATTCAACAGAATTGCTACTGACCGTTAGCGAATCTAGAATATTGCTTTTTGCCTGTTCCACCGATAAAAATGCCGGCGATAATAGGTCGTTATTAACCTTATGATCGCTCTGATTTTGATGTTGATACTCTTTTAAGTAGGAGAGTACAAAATCAGTTAACTGCTCAAGGTTGTTAATATCAAGTTGCGGCAAAGAAGAGTCAGCCTCAATATTCGCAGCAATGGCTACAATATTATCATCTTCAGGATGAATCCAAGGCTTGCTTACCTCGTGACGGTGTAACTCGATTTTTGGATATGAGAGTTTTTTATACCCTTCAATCAAAATAAGATCGAGATTGTCATGATCCAAGGCGTTGAGTAGTTGCTGACAACTCTGTTCAGTTTCTGGGGTTTCAGTGATCAGTGCGCTGCGATAGCGTGAATTGATCAACATCTGGCTGGCTCCCGCCTTTCTAAGACGAAAACTGTCTTTACCTTCTTGATCAATATCGAAATCGTGATGAGCATGCTTAATGACCGCAACCTTTAACCCTTGTGCGGTTAAATTCGGTATTAAGCGCTCTAATAGGGTGGTTTTACCAGTACCACTATAAGCGGCAAAACCGAGAAATGGAGTGACCGAAGACAGTGTCGAACGATACGCCTGACTCATAGTAATTCACCATATTGTTGTAGTTCTGAAGGAGTATTTAAATTAATAAAGCCTTGAGACTGCTGACTAAAGTCAATTTCGATTGTATTACATAATTTGTAAAGAAGAATGATTTTACGATCACCGTTATTTAGAAACTGTTGCAGTAAAGGCAGGACTCGCTTGTTGAAAATGGTAACCACAGGCTGCAGTGATTCTCCATCGTGCGCCACAGCGATATCGGTGTTTTCATGACAACCACTAATCATCCTTTCAACCAGATTGTCAGGTAGCTTGGGGCAATCACAGGGGACAAAACCGATCCACTCACTGTCGATTTGCTTTAGTGCCGCATGGATGCCGCCAAGGGGGCCAGGGTAATCCGCCAGTTGATCGCTAAAGGTTGGGGCATATTGACGGTAGAATTCAAGATTACGGTTAGCATTGATGAAAATAGAGTCCGTTTGAGCACTTAGAGTTTGATAGACATACTCAATAAGCGGCTTTCCAGCCAACGTAACCAATCCTTTGTCGTTACCATTCATTCTTGAAGCTTGGCCACCCGCTAAAATGACCCAACTTACCTTTGAATTATCTACGTGTGTTACTGCTTTATGCGGTTGAAGGGACATCTGATTCCTTGAGTGAAGCTGTTGAATCGTTAATTATGTGTAAATTTGCGGTTTCAATCAATGCCGTATCATCGATAGTCCACTGTCTGTGGCATAAATCGGTTAACGCGTTGGTTTGATGACTTGTGATCACAAGACTAGCGCCACGTGACAACAGATCTTTAGCAAGAACTACCAACAAGTCAATCGAATCACTATCGACGCTGGCACTTGGCTCATCCATTAATAAAATTGACGGCTTCAATACCCAAGCTCGCGCCATTGCAACCCGCTGTCGCTCTCCTCCTGATAAGACCGAGATATGCTCGTCTGACATCGTCTCTAGCCCCACAAGACGCAGTGCGTTGATGACCTCATTACGACGCTGTTGACGAGTCATTGCTTTGGACTTGAGACCATAATTGACGTTGTCATATACGGATCCATCAAACAGAAACGGAGTCTGATGCAGATAGGTAATTTGGCTGTTGCCTGAAAAACCAAACAATCGCTTTATCCAGTGGACTCGGCTGAAACTCAGTTTGCCAGTTGAAGGGGTCATTAACCCTGACAAAATCTTAAGCAGTGTCGTTTTACCTGCTCCATTAGGTCCACGCAAATAGACCGCCTCTTTTGGCCCTAAACTGAGCTGAGGAATATGAAACAAGAGCCTCTGATCAAAAGAGATCGAGAGATCATGAGCAATAATTTTCACTGTCATTAAATCATTACCCCCTTAAATACGCTTGACCACGACTGTTAGCCAATAAAAAATTGAGCAGTAGGGACAAAATCAGTAATACCATACCTAAAGCAATACCCTGAGAAAAAGCACCTTTTTGGCTCTCCAGTGCTATTGCCGTTGGAATATTACGCGTTGCATTGAGAATATTTCCCCCAACCATCATTGAACAACCCACCTCAGTAAGTATGCGTGAAAACCCACAAATTACCGCTGCCAGTAACGGGAGACGACACTCAAATATTAAACTTAACCACGCACGTGGTATTGAAGCACCTAAGGTAAATGCTGTTTCCAACACTCGTTTGTCACTATTTTGAAAGGTGCTGTGCATCATCGACGTTAGAATAGGGAAGGCGATGAGCATCTGACCAACGATCATCGCCTTTTGAGTAAACAGCATCTGCCAATCACCAAGGGGACCTGCTCTAGAAAGCAACATATAAAGTAATAATCCAATCACAACGGTCGGAACCGCTTGTAAGGTATTGATTAACGATATAATAACCCACTTACCTTTAAACTCGCTGTATGCCAACGCCAACGCTAATAATAACGACGGTATCACCACTAACCCGATAGCTAAAAGGGATACCGAAAATGACACGGCAACGATACTCCAAAGATCTGGGTCTGCACTCAATAAGAGTGAGACCGCCTCTTGGGTTGATAGCCAAATATTCACGCTATAGACTCTACTTTACGTTCGACTAGTCAGCACTGGCAACAAACAACTGTTGCCCAGCTAATTTGAAGTCATTGATGTACTGCTGTGCTTTCGGGGTCACCAACCAATCACTGAACGCCTTAGCGCCATCATAGTTAATGCTTGGGTAACGGCTCGGGTTTACAAGGATAACTTGGTACGGGTTAAATAGCTTTTTATCCCCTTCAACAACAATATTTAAATCAAGTTTGGTTTGATACGCCAACCACGTACCACGGTCGGTCATGGTATAAGCTTGCAGCTCATTAGCCATATTCAAAGTCGGACCCATACCTTGTCCAATCGCTTTATACCCACCAAAATTCGGTTCGATCTTAGCTTGAGCCCATAAAATCTTCTCTTTTTTGTTAGTACCAGAATCATCACCACGAGAGATAAAGGTCGAATTGGTTTTTGCAATGTTCTGATAGGCGTTAATCACATCCTTAGTACCAAAGATCGACGCTGGATCCGCTTTCGGTCCAACAACAATAAAATCGTTATACATCAGTTTACGTGGTAGCACGCCAAAACCTTGCTCAACAAAATAGGCTTCTGCTTTTGGCGCATGGGTCATCACCAAATCTACATCACCATTTTCACCCATTTTAAGCGATTTACCCGTGCCAGCAGCGAGCACATCAACATGGTAGCCAGTCGTTTTTTCAAATTTTGGTAATAGATAATCCAGAAGACCAGAATGATAAGTGCTGGTTGTTGTTGCTAACCGAATGGTCATATTTTCATCAGCAGCAACACTATTTGTCGCTTGAAATGCGCAGAGAAGGCTAAACGAAACAGAAGCATATTTTACAACAGAAGACATAGAGAAACGTTCCTTAATGGTTGAGAGGATTTAAAATTTGAGTAATACATAGCAAAGTTGGTGCCAGAATAGAAGAAATCTTATTAAACCCCATTAGATAATTATAACACTCTGAATAGTAAGGATATTGATCCATAATAAAATAAAGGTAATATCAGAAAATAGTAACAAAGGACAAAATGTCTCACAAAATTAGATACTTAATGCACAACCCTTGCTACACTGATTTAGGACATTTTGACCCAATCGAGAGTAGCCATGTCAACTTCTTCTGATAAATCAACACAAATTTGGAGCGCGTTTTCTGTTTTAGTCGTTGATGACGAAATGGGTATGCAGACTATCTTACAAAAAGCCCTGTCGAAAAAATTCGCTCAAGTAAGTACCGCCAGTAGTATCGAAGAAGCTGAGAAGCTACGTAAAATGACCCATTTTGATCTGATGATTTTAGACATCAACCTACCAGGCCGCTCTGGTATTGAATGGCATGAGGCTTTCACTTCTCAAGGTAGAGGGTGTGACGTGATTTTCATGACGGGATACGCGGATCTGGATACTGCAATCAAAGCGTTAAGAATTGGTGCCGCTGATTTTATTTTAAAACCTTTCAATTTAGAGCAGATGATGAATTCGGTGCAGCGTTGTATCGAACGCCGTCAGCTAGAACGCAACAATTTTGCTCTACAACGTGAGAGTGACATCAATAACCCCATCAATATTATTGGCCACTCCAGTAAAACCACTGCCATGAAACAGGTGATGTCTAAAATTGCACCTTCCTCAGCCGCGGTGCTTATCCAGGGTGAATCAGGGACGGGTAAAGAGTTGGTGGCACGTGGTATCCACCAGATGAGCAAACGTTCAGGTCCTTTTGTGCCGGTAAACTGTGGTGCTATTGCTTCAGAGTTACTGGAAAGTGAGTTATTCGGTCATGTTTCGGGGGCGTTTACTGGCGCTAAAAAAGGGCGTGAAGGGCTGTTTAGAGTGGCGAATCATGGGACACTGTTTCTCGACGAAATCGGTGAAATGCCATTAACCATGCAAGCCTCATTGCTTAGGGCAATTGAACAGAAATCCATTCGACCGGTAGGCGCTGAAAAAGAGGTCAGTGTGGATGTTCGCATTGTGGCCGCCACCAATAGAAACTTAATCGAAGAGGTCGAGAAGGGCAGGTTCAGAGAAGATCTCTACTACCGTCTTAACGTATTGATTGTTGAACTGCCACCACTTCGAGACCGCAAAGAAGATTTGGTTTGTTTAATTGACCACTTTACGACGAAACAAGCCAAAGAGTTGTCTATCGAACCAGTGCTATGGACACATGAGGATGTAGTGGCGATGTCTCACTATGACTGGCCAGGAAATATTCGAGAGTTAAAAAATCTCATTGAACGCTGCCTTCTATTAGGTAAGCCGCCAGCAGATTACTGGCGTGAATTACAACCGGATCATCAATCAAAAACTGACAACCCCATTACGCCTGTTGAACAAGCCATAATGTCTGACCTCAGCGTCGATCTTACTCAGCAGAACCTACTGGACTACCCAGAACAGTGGTTACTCAAAGAGGTCGAAAAAGCGCACATTATCAAAGTAGTAAGTGCCAATGATGGCAACAAATCAGCTGCTGCTCGACAACTTGGCGTCGCGAGAAAAACCCTTGAGCGAAAATTTAAAGAGTGGAATGATTGCGAGTTAATAGAAAATGACTCGTAATATAGTCAAGCAATGGCATCAACGTTTCAAAACCATGGTTCGTTATCGCCTCCTGTTTTTGATCTCAGTTCCGATTATTCTTACCTTACTGGCACTGATATTAGTAACGGGCTATTGGTCAGTTACCTATACTTGGAAAGAGTCACTAAACCAAGTGGGTGTCAAACTGGCGGTAGCGACTAACAGTATTGAGATTCTTCAAAAAGAGCAGCGTACATTGCTCAATTCAATGGTCAACTCCTATGAATTTCAGCGACTTTTTAAGATCGATGATGAGACCTTACAGGCATGGAGCTCTGAGCAAGCCAGTATCTATAAATTGGATTTCATAACACTGCATCCCATCGACGATCTCACTCAATTTTCGCCGCGTAATCAACGTCAGTTACAAGCGGGAAAGCAGGAGACCTTCTTCCAAGTGGTCGATGAGTCCGTCTTAGCGTCGCTCTCAACCGAGCTGATCAGTCGGGCGGAAATACCAATTCTAGAGAGCAGTAAAACAGAGCGTCGTGCTTTGATCAGTCGAAGCTTGATCCCGTTATTTGACCATAATGGTGACTTGCAGTGGATCATTGACGGCGGATTGTTACTAAATAATAGCACGTTATTGGTGGATAGAATCCGCGATCTCATCTACCCCGAAGGGAGCCTTCCAAAGGGAAGTTTAGGGACAGTGACCCTATTCCTCGATGATCTTCGTGTCAGTACCAATGTACCTTTAAACAGTGAAAGCCCTGCCGAACGTGCCATTGGTACCCGAGTCTCTCCTGAAGTGAAGCAGCGTGTACTGATCGATGGCGAGCGTTGGATAGATAGAGCCTATGTTTATGATGCCTGGTACATTTCCGGTTATGAGCCAATACATAACATTGATAACGCGGTGATTGGCATGCTTTATACGGGCTACCTTGAGTGGCCTATCATTAAGATCTATCTCACCAGTATTGTTGAGGTAGGGACTATTATCCTTATCGTGTTGATCATCTCCGCCATTCTTGTTCATCGCTCTGCACGGGACTTATTTAAACCCCTTGAGAAGATCCACTACGTAGTAAAATCAGTGCAGTTTGGAAAAAATCGACGCATTGGTGTTTTAGGTTTGGATGAACAACATGAGCTAACCAGCTTAGCCCAGCAGTTTGATAATATGCTTGATCAGCTTGAACTTCGTAACTCTCAACTTGAGGATGCGTCATCACAACTTGAACTCAAAGTGGCACAACGCACCGCCAGCTTGCATGAAAAAACGGAACAACTCGAAAACAACATCAAACTGCTGAACCTCACTAGAGATAAACTGTTGGTGAATGAAAAATTGGCCGCGCTAGGCGAACTAACAGCCGGGATTGCCCATGAAATTAATAATCCTACCGCAGTAATTCTCGGTAATGTTGAGTTACTGAAATTAGAACTTAGTGACTACTCGGGGGATGTTGATGAAGAGTTTGATACCATTTTAAGTCAGATCGATAGGATCAGAAACATCACCAGAAGTCTTCTACAATACAGTCGACATGGCGGCATTCAAGATGAAGTCACTTGGCAGTATGTTAACCCCATAATTGAAGAGAGCGTCACCTTGATTCGCTCTGCCACCTCAAAAAGAACCGTTAACATTGAGCTATGCCTTAATGCACTACAGAAAGTGGAAATTAATCGCCACCATTTACTGCAAGTGCTGGTCAATCTACAGATGAATGGGGTGCATGCGATGAATGGCGAAGGTCGTATTATTGTTACCAGTGACGATTGGAAAGAGCAGGGCAAGATAAAAGGCGCCATCATTACAGTTAAGGACTTTGGTTGCGGGATCTCAGACATGCAGATGAAACGTATCTTTGATCCATTCTATACCACGCGAAGAGATGGCACTGGCTTAGGCTTATCAGTATCACAAAGTTTGATCCATCAAGTTGGTGGGGAGATCAGTGCAACATCGAAAGAGGGTGAAGGCAGTACCTTCACCATTAAGTTATTAGCTTCCACTCCAAATTTGTAGTCCCGAACGAGCAAAGTTGTAACCACCTAGACGTTCTCCACGTTGCTGAACATCACTGTCTTTCAGTTCATTCAGCATATGTTGGACTAACGTCTTGAAGAAGATGTTCTTTGGGATCACCAACTCAAACGCTTCGGTGTAAAGTGGAATGAAGGTTAATTGGTATTCACCCGCGGTACTTTGGCTACCACATCCAACATCGACTTCACCACTAGCAATAGCTGCCCCAAGTTCTCTCTCACTAAAGTAGGTCTGTTGGGCATTCAAGGCGCTCACCGATAACTTTTTCGCGTGCAGCCATTCATCTAATGTGCGCAAGCTGCCAGCTCCCTCTTGGCGAAGACCCCACTTATATTGCTTAGACGTTAGCTCTGTACTATTCGCAGTAACCGTATCCTCAAACCCGATCAATCTAGGGTTAATAATAATGCCCTGAACACGCTCATAAGCATGAACCAATACCCAATTACGTGAGCCGGTATATTGTTGTAATAGAGCAGGATGACGCAAAGGGGCTTCACTGGCTTGTCCCCAGTGAATCGCACAGATATCAACATGCCCCTTGCTCAATAGCGACAGTCCTTGTCGACTGCCCGTGGAGGTATATCCAACCAAGGCATTACTGCCCAGTTGATTGCCCATTTTACCTACGATCATCTGCAGTAAAGGATCATCCGAACCCGCAATCAGTAAACGATCACTGAATGCGCCGTTATGGCAAGAGTCGATGATCCACTTATCAAGTAGTGACTTTGGAAACAGCCATTTACCCGTAATTTTCGTTGCGGGCAGCTGACCATCATTCGCCAGAGCGTAGACTTTTTTTTCATTAAGATCTAAATACTCCGCCACCTGCTTAGCATTTAAAAATTCAGAATGTTCCATTAAGCGTGTTTACCTTTTACATCAAACTGTACATGGTGTTGACCTGAAAAAACTTGAAAACGATTCCCTTTGGCACGTGCAATGGTGGTAATCCCAAATTTTTGCGCTAAATCTAGCCCCATTTGAGTCACACCAGAGCGGGAAAGCAGCGTTGGTATCCCCATTTGGGCCACTTTAATGACCATCTCCGACGTAAGACGCCCTGTGGTATAAAAAATCTTATCACTGCCCGTTTGTTGCTTTAACCATAACTCTCCCGCTAAAGTGTCTACCGCATTATGGCGACCCACATCTTCAACAAACGAAATGATCTCTGCATTGCCCTCAGTGCATGAACAGACAGCGCAGCCATGCACTGCACCCGCCGCTTTATACGTGTCGTTATAGTGGGTGAGCGCTTCAAGCGTCGCATAGATGTCCGACTGTTTGATCGTCACTTGCGGAACTTGGTAATCTTCCAGTTGCTTCATTACGTTACCGTACATGGTACCTTGTCCACAACCTGAAGTGACGGTTTTTTTCTCCAGTTTCTTATCAAGATGATCGGTATTTTCGCCTGTCACGACAGCTGCAGAGTTGGTTTCCCAATCAATAATAACTGTCTCTAACTTATCAAGATCGCTAATAAAGCTCTGGTTTTTTAAGTAGCCTAATACCAATGCATCAGGTCGTGCGCCTAATGTCATCAGTGTCACCACTTCGTGCCAATTAAGAAGTACTGTTAACGGCCTTTCGCACGCAACATGTTTGGTGAGGGTCTCTCCATATTCATCCATGACTTCAACCGCTAAGGTCTGGTTAGGTGCGGCACTGGTTTTAATTATTTTAGGCAGATGAGACAAAGTAGTTCCTTACATGTATGTGAAGGGGATCGATGTTAATAAAGCAAATACCATTCCACAAAAAAGCTGGTGCGATTATTGCTGTTATCAGTGTCTATACTCGTTAATTTAAGTAGATGATGTTATGTCGCACATCAATAAAGCAAAAGAAATCAATCAGCAACATCATACAATAACCAAAAGTGATACCGTTTGGCCACTACATATAGAGTTAACTCCCATCGAAAGAGAGGTAGGGCGTTGGATTGAACATACTGTCGACCTCGGAACACTAGCGCTTAACAATGAACAAATTATCGCTTCATACGGGCCAGAAAGCCACTACCATGAAATCAATCTTGAACTCTATAAAGATGAAAGAACGGATTACCGATTCAATCTAAGTTCAGAGGACCCTAAGATTTTTGTTGTTATGGAACAAATAGATAGTAATAACTCACCAAAGCTCATTGCAGTGACGGTGTCACAAGCTGCTATTGGTAACTATCTAGATGGAGACTATCTCGTGCTCTCCACAGCGTTACCTCTACCTATACAAGCTTGGATGGAGGCATTTATCGGTCGTCATGGAGAGCTACTTGAACTAGGCAGAAAAAAACGCAAAGGGGCAGGGAGGTCTTGTGGGCAATAACTTCATACAAAGATGGTCAAAGATTAAAACCGAATCACACTCTAAGGCCAGCGAATCGACGCAGAAAACAGGCGTTGTCGACGAAATAAGCACTGATTCCGCAAGCGACGAACCCATCAATAATGAGAGTCTACCTCTGCCATCAATGAGTGATGTTGATGCCTTAGAAAGCAACAGTAGCCTTGCTGGTTTTCTGTCTGAAGGTGTTGAAAAATCGATAAAAAAAGCAGCGATGAAAAAGATCTTTCTCTCATCAGATTTCAATGTCCTTGACGGATTAACCGATTATGATCAGGACTTTTCAAGTGTTGGTAGCTTACCTGCTGAGGTCGCTCAAAACCTACGTAAGTGGATTAAAGAGGAGGAAGAGATCGAACCACAACTCGTCACTGAACCATTGATGGAAGAGAATGATGAAATAGGTTCTAACAATGAAGTTAGTGATGGCGAGGAACCTCTGTTGACCACCGCTCCTGAAGAACCACTCAGCAACGATATAGATACGACAAAAAAGACCACATAATTACTCGGGACATTTTGTCTCGTTTATTTAGACAAAATGTCGTAAGTATAAAAAAGTCCACTCTACCAAGCAGACTTTAGCTCCCTTTACGTCATTATTACTCCTAGAATTATGGTGCATTCCTTGCAACCTTCCGTTCTTAAACAAAAAACTAAGGCGATAGCAAAGACTATCGTCACGTGCATTTAATGTCAGCACAGGATTTAGAATGTTACATACCTATTTAAGTCAGTATATTACTCAAAATGGTGCCGCAAGGCAGGCCGCAGTGAGTGGTACTGTTGAGTTAGCTAATTTAATTCCTCCTACCGTGAGTTACGAGAGCCAAGGTAACCTTCTCATTGTGGGACCGTACCATATTATCATTGAGCTTGAATCTCACTTTTCAACACTCAATAGCATCACACTACTGGCTACCGATCCTCACTTGATTACTGACAACTTAGAGAAAAGAGACAACCTCTATGTCAGTGAACAGCTCAATGTGTCGGGGTATTTGGGTGCGTTTATGGTTACCTGCCTGAATAACGGCACTGAATCACAGCTCTCTACGGTCGCCATTCGACAACCTACCTTTGATATTGTGTTGGATATGAGCCTCAACGGATTCATGACCGAGGAGGTGCCAGTACCAGGTTACTATCCTGTCGGTCGAGGCTACCCAAAACTAGCCACTGTTATCGATGAGATCCCTGATTTAATCGGAACCTTTGATAAGCCTAAATACTTTCGCTTCGATTCAGACCTTTGTGCTCATAGTTCAAGAGGAGTCAAAGGGTGTGAGCGTTGTATTGACTCTTGCCCTGCTGGCGCATTAACCAGTGAAGGCAGTGAGAAAACTGGCCACCATGTACAAATTAATCCTTACCTCTGTCAGGGAGTGGGGACCTGCGCGACATCGTGCCCAACAGAAGCGATCAGTTACGCCTATCCTGATGCTGACAATACCCAACATTTTACCCAACGCCTGCTAAAACGCTATTACGATCATCAGGGTAAAAATGCCATTCTGATGTTTTGCAGTAAAAAGCACGCTCACTTTACTGTGACCACGTTGCAAAATTTGCCTGAAAATGTCATTCCAGTTGAGTTAGAAGATTTAGCCTCGGTGGGTATTGACACATGGCTCTCTGCCTTAGTGAATGGTGCCGCTCAAATCCTATTTGTAGCCAGCAGACGCATGCCCAAAACGGTGATTCGAGTGCTGGAGCAAGAGATTAACATTGCACGCTCTCTGCTTAAGGATCTGGATAAACAAGCGGATCGTCTTCTTATTACCTATGTGGAAGACCTTCATCAACCTCGGCTGATCAGTCAGCCTATTATGCAAGAAAATATCACCCTTGAAGGGAACAAACGTGAGAAGTTATTTGCAGCGCTAGATTGTCTTGCTGAAAACACCAAGGCGATCAATCAGATTACTGAAGTCGACATTGGCGCTCCTTTTGGCAACGTCACTTGCAAAACCGACGACTGTACTCTGTGCATGAGCTGTGTCGCAGTCTGTCCAACCAGAGCCTTGCACGCCAGTGCGGATAGCCCACAACTGCTGTTTATTGAGCAAGATTGTGTTCAATGTGGCTTGTGTGAAAAAGCGTGCCCTGAACAGGTCATTTCTCTGCAACCACAAATGAACTGGAACGCAGATGAAAGAAGGTCGGCTAGGGTGCTACACCAAGAACCCGCTGCTCAGTGTATCTGTTGTGATAAACCATTCGCACCACAATCCATGGTCGATATGTTGATTAATAAGTTACAGGATAACCCGCATTTTAACTCTGACCATTCACTTCGACGCTTATCCATGTGTGAGGATTGTAGAGTAAAAGATATCTTCAATGATCTGGCCGACAACCCAGAACAACAACTGACCCTATAAGGCTTTATGATGAATTCTGTTAATGAACAACAATCACTTAGAGTCGATATTTATTCAGTGCTCGCCCGACTCTATAGAGCAGCCCCCGATAAACCCATTATTACCTGGTTACAAGGTCTGGATGTTGAAGAGGTGGCTAATCAGATAAATCCGATGGCTGAAGCGTGGTCACTGCTCAAGCTGAACGCTCAAAATTCATCTCTCGATTCCATTGAAGATGAATATCAGAATCTATTTATTGGTATTGGACGTGGTGAAATTGTCCCGTTCGCCTCTTGGTACCTTACTGGGTCTTTGATGGAGATGCCTCTGGCTCACCTACGAAACGATTTGATGCAGCTGGGTTATGCCCGAGAAGCGTCAGTGAAAGAGCCAGAAGACCATTTTGCTGCTTTATTAGAAGTGATGGCAATGTTGGTTGGCAGTGATAATGAAAAACAACAACACTTTTTTAACCGCCATCTGGCCAGTTGGTTTGAACGCTTTTGTCATGATCTTAAACGCAGTAAAAGTTCCGTATTTTACGCCGCATTGGCGGAGCTCACCTTAACCTACCTTACAATAGAACAAACACGCTTTATTGAAGCCCCACAAACAATGAACTGTGCGCTTAATGCGTAGCTTTACAGTGAATATTCATGGAGAAATGGAAATGACTGATAAAAAAATTGATAGCGAACGACGCTCTATTTTGAAAGGCATAGCCACTGTAGCAACGGCAACCGCAATTTCCACCGCGGTCACATCTACGGCTAAGGCAGACGACACCATTCAACCAAGCAGTGATGAAAACAAAAAAGGGTATCACGAGACGCAACACATTCGTGATTACTACAACACTCTATAACGAAGCGGAGCAATTCAATGAAACTAACAAAACGTTCCGACTCGACAGTTACTGAACAGCAGAAGTTTGGTATTAGCCGTCGATCATTTATTAAGAGCAGCTCAATTGCCGCCAGTGGGGCTGTGGTTGCATCAGGTATGTTTGCACCTGGCATGATGAAAAAAGCGAAGGCAGAGTCCATATCTTCAGACGTAAAAACGGAAATTAAACGAACCATCTGTTCACACTGCTCCGTCGGTTGTGGTATCTATGCTGAAGTACAAAATGGCGTATGGACTGGACAGGAGCCCGCATTTGACCATCCATTTAACGCTGGAGGTCACTGTGCAAAAGGGGCTGCGCTTCGCGAGCATGGACACGGTGAACGCCGCTTGAAATACCCAATGAAGTTAGAAAATGGCAAGTGGGTCAAGCTAAGTTGGGAAGAGGCCATTAATGAAATTGGCGACAAAGCACTAGCCATTCGTAAAGAATCGGGGCCTGACTCTGTCTATTGGCTTGGCAGCGCGAAACACAATAACGAACAAGCGTATATGTATCGTAAAATGGCATCGCTATGGGGAACCAATAACGTTGACCACCAAGCACGTATTTGTCACTCAACCACAGTGGCTGGGGTAGCGAATACTTGGGGTTACGGCGCGATGACCAACTCATTTAACGATATGCATAATTGTAAATCAATTCTGTTCATCGGTTCGAACCCTGCTGAAGCGCATCCCGTAGCTATGCAACATATTCTGATCGCCAAAGAGAAAAACAATTGTAAGATCGTAGTGGCGGATCCTCGCCGAACCCGTACAGCAGCAAAGTCGGACCACTATGTATCACTTCGTCCGGGCTCTGATGTTTCATTTATCTGGGGTGTGTTGTGGCATGTTTTCGCCAACAAGTGGGAAGATAAAGAGTTCATCAAACAGCGCGTGTTCGGGATGGAAGAGATACGCGAAGAAGTGGCTAGATGGAAACCAGAAGAGGTCGAACGCGTAACAGGTGTCAATGAAGCTGATGTCTACCAAACCGCAAAACTGCTGTCAGAGAATCGTCCTGGTTGCGTCGTGTGGTGTATGGGGGGAACTCAGCACACCACAGGCAATAACAATACTCGCGCTTACTGTATCTTAGAACTGGCTTTAGGCAACATGGGGAAAGCGGGCGGTGGGACTAACATCTTCCGTGGCCACGATAATGTTCAGGGTGCCACCGACTTCGGTGTGTTATCTCATACGCTGCCAGGCTACTACGGTTTGTCTGACGGCGCATGGAAACACTGGAGTAAAGTGTGGGATCTTGATATTGATTGGGTTAAAGCGCGTTTCGACCAAGAAAAGTACAGCGGAAAAAATCCAATGAATAACATGGGTATTCCTGTTTCTCGTTGGGCAGATGGTGTATTAGAAAATAGCGAAAACATTGAACAAAAAGACAATATTCGCGCCATGTTCTATTGGGGACATGCGGTTAATTCACAAACCCGTGGTACCGACATCAAAAAAGCGATGCAAAAACTGGATATGATGGTCATTGTCGACCCATACCCAACTGTCGCTGCCGTTATGCACGATAGAACCGATGGCGTCTATCTGCTGCCAGCCACCACTCAATTTGAAACTTATGGATCGGTTACAGCCTCCAACCGTTCACTTCAATGGCGCGATAAAGTCATTGAACCCCTGTTCGAGTCTAAACCGGATCACGAGATCATGTATCTTCTGACCAAAAAGCTCGGATTTTCCGATCAACTGTTTAAGCACATCAAGGTTGAGAACAACCAACCGAATATTGAAGATATTACACGTGAATATAACAGAGGCATGTGGACCATCGGATATACCGGTCAGAGTCCAGAACGATTAAAAGCACATCAAAAAAATTGGCACACCTTCCATCACACCACTTTAGAAGCAGAGGGAGGCCCAATCCATGGGGAAACGTATGGATTACCGTGGCCATGTTGGGGAACCCCAGAGATGAAACATCCGGGTACCCACATTCTGTATGACACATCAAAACCCGTTGCAGAAGGCGGTGGTAATTTCCGTGCTCGCTTTGGCGTGGAGTTTGAAGGAAAAAGTCTGCTTGCTGAAGACAGTTATCCGAAAGGGTGTGACATTGAAGATGGTCACCCAGAATTTTCAGATAAGTTACTCAAGCAGCTAGGCTGGTGGAATGAACTGACAGCAGAAGAGAAAGCCGCTGCTGAAGGTAAAAACTGGAAAACTGATCTCTCAGGTGGGATCCAACGTGTGGCGGTTAAGCATGGTTGTATGCCATTTGGTAATGCCAAAGCGCGTGCGATTGTGTGGACTTTCCCAGATCGCGTACCAAAACATAGAGAGCCATTGTACACCCCAAGACGTGATCTCGTTACCGACTACCCAACGTGGGATGACAGTAAATCAATCTACCGACTACCGACGCTGTATAAGTCAATTCAAGATCAGGACTTCTCTAAAGAGTACCCAATCATCCTCACTTCTGGTCGTTTAGTTGAATATGAAGGTGGCGGAGAAGAGACACGTTCTAACCCTTGGCTGGCTGAGCTGCAACAAGAGATGTTTGTCGAAGTAAACCCTAAAGACGCCAACGATATCGGATTCAAAGATGGCGATATGGTGTGGGTAGAAGGAGCGGAGAAAGGCCGTATTCACGTAAAGGCGATGGTAACTCGTCGAGTGAAACCGGGGCTGGCATTCTTGCCTTTCCATTTCGGAGGCAAGTTTGAAGGGGTTGATCTTCACGATAAATACCCTGAAGGAACCGTTCCTTATGTTACGGGTGAGGCGGCAAATACTGCCACTACCTATGGCTATGATCCGGTGACACAAATGCAAGAGTCTAAAGTCACTCTCTGTAAAATTACCAAAGCGTAGGAGTTAACAAAATGGCCCGTATGAAATTTCTGTGTGACACCAAACGCTGCATTGAGTGTAATGGCTGTGTCACCGCGTGTAAAAATGAAAATGATGACGCTTTAGAGTGGGGGATCCAACGTCGTCGAGTCGTTACCCTCAATGATGGTGAGGTGGGTGAAAACTCCATCTCTGTCGCTTGTATGCACTGCACCGATGCTCCTTGTATGGCAGTTTGTCCTGCTGACTGTTTTGAGCAGACGGAAGATGGCATTGTTCTGCATAATAAGGATCTCTGCATCGGTTGTGGTTACTGTCTGTTTGCCTGCCCATTTGGTGCACCTCAGTTCCCAAAACAGGGCGCATTTGCAGAGCGTGGAAAAATGGATAAGTGTACATTCTGTGCTGGTGGCCCTGAAACTGAGAATGGCTCACTAGAAGAGAAACAGAAATATGGTGCGAACCGTATCGCAGAAGGTAAGTTGCCAATGTGTGCTTCTCTGTGTTCGACCAAAGCACTTATTGCGGGTGATGCTGAGAAAGTCTCCGAGATATTCCGCCAACGTGTTGTTGAACGTGGTGCGAAACAAGCCGGTTGGTCTAATGGCGAAGATATCTCTTACGACGCAACTAAGAGCTAGAGCTGAACCCCTTAACCTGTTGTGCGGTTCTCACGGACTGCACAGCAAATGACTATAATATTCATTGGAGAACACTTATGCATTCAAGACTTTTAAGACGTCTTGCAGCATCAATACTCTCTCTCGTTTTTGTGCTAACTTCGGCGCTATTTAGTGTCCAGAGTGTGGCTGCAGACAGCTCTAAACCATCCAATAGTGCCCAGCAAGAGATGATACAACTGGCTGGTGCTGACTATTGGCGTCAAGTTCGAGACGGTGAAGAAGGCTACACCACCTCAACCTCTCCTGAACACGGAATGTTAATTAATGTTCCGGGGCAGACGTGGTTTAAACTGAAAGAGAAGTGGATGTCTCCTTTAGGGGCATTGGCCATTTTTGGTAGCTTAGCACTTGTGACATTGGCTTATTTTATTGTAGGGCCATTGAAATTAAGTAAACCGAAAACAGGTAGAAAAATACAACGTTGGAGCCGCATCGATAGGGCGCTACACTGGAGCATGGCCTTTACTTTCCTAACCTTAGCGTTCAGTGGGCTGTGCTTAGTGTATGGTAAACACTTTATCAAACCTGTCGTGCCGACTGAAATCTGGGGCTGGGTCATCCTAGCAGCTAAGCAGTACCACAACTATGTTGGGCCTGTCTTCTTTATTCTGTTAATGACGGTACTGATCAAGTGGTGGCGTAAGAGTGTGATCAACAAAATCGATATACAGTGGTTTATGAAGCTTGGTGGTATGGTAGGCAAACATAAAGGCACGCATCCATCGGCTGGTTTCTCCAACGGTGGTGAGAAGATGATCTTCTGGCTATTGATATGGTTCGGAGCGGTTGCGGCGCTTAGCGGCTTTGTGCTCGATTTTCCAATCTTTGGCCAGCTTCGAAGAGACATGGAGCTGTCCAACCTGATTCATATGTTTTCTGCGCTTATTCTAATTTGCGGGTTCATCTTTCATATCTACATCGGTCTGTTTGGTATGGAAGCCGCGCTAGATGGCATGATAACGGGTGAGGTTGATGAAACATGGGCCAAAGAACATCATGACTTATGGTACCAAGAGGTAAAAGACCTGCCAGAAAACAATAAAGATAAGAGCAGTAATGGATAAGTAACCTGCTCTTTCCCCCTCTAAAGCCAACCCTGTGTTGGCTTTTGTCATTAAAGACTAATGTCTACTTTACTCAATGAATAATAGTTGCTTGAATAGAGCCATAAACAGATTTATGACAAGGAGTTATCATGCTGTTTCCTTATAAAAATATCGTGATTTTAACCGGGGCTGGCATCTCTGCAGAGTCGGGAATAAAGACATTCCGTGCCAGCGACGGCTTATGGGAGAACCACAAGATTGAAGATGTTGCCACGCCCGAAGGGTTTCAAAAAGATCCTGAGTTGGTGCAATCGTTTTACAATCAGCGCCGTTTAAAGCTTCAACAATCAGATATCGCGCCTAACGATGCACACCTCGCGTTAAGCCGTTTAGAAAAACACCTTGATGGTAACGTCACTATCATTACACAGAACATTGATAACCTGCATGAAAGGGCAGGAAACACCAATATCATTCACATGCACGGTGAGTTACTGAAAGCGCGCTGTTCGCACTCTGATCAGGTGATTGAGTGGAAAGGGGATATACACACTGGTGAGCTGTGCCACTGCTGCCAAATGCCGGCACAGTTACGACCTCATATTGTCTGGTTTGGAGAGATGCCACTGGGAATGGGGAAGATCCATGATGTCTTAAACAATGCTGACCTCTTTATCTCCATAGGCACCTCAGGTTCAGTCTACCCTGCTGCTGGTTTTGTCCACGAAGCGGCACTTAATGGTGCTCATACTGTCGAGATCAACTTAGAGCCCAGTGCCGTACAAAATGAGTTTGCTGAAAAACGCTACGGCAGGGCAGGCACACTTGTCCCAGCGTTTGTCGATGAGATCTTAGCGATGTAGTCATTAAAGCATGGGACTAATTACTGTTTAAAGTGTCTGTCGCATGTTTTCGCCGCGAGTGCGACCGTACTCTTTTCGTTAGTCTCTAGTCACTTTCATCAACCTCCAAGACACGTTTGCTATTATCAAAAAATACCAAGCTCGGAGTGTAACTTAACGTTAAGTTTACCTCTCGATAGAAGGTCATCAGTGATCCTTGCCCTCTTAACGCTAGGATCACAGTTACATTTTCATTCAGCTCAGATTAATTCAACTCAGTTCACTGCGATTTCTAAACTCATCTAAAACATGAGGATTAGAAATCGCACCAATGTTCTCAATGGCTTTCCCATGTACAGCGTCCCTCACTGCAATTTCAGTCAGCTTACCAGAACGTGTTCGAGGAATTTCAGATACCGTTAATATAATCGCAGGGACATGCCTTGGACTGCAGTTGGTTCGAATTTCGGTTTTAATCGCTTTTTGTAGCTCTGCTGTTAGCTGACAACCCGCTGCTAACTGAACAAACAGTACCACTCGAACATCGTTATTCCACTGCTGGCCAATAACGATAGAGTCAAGTACCTCTTCAACCTTAGCCACTTGTCGATAAATCTCTGCGGTACCAATCCTGACACCACCAGGGTTAAGGATCGCATCAGATCGACCATAAAAGACCAATCCACCTTGTTGTGTCTCCATCACAAAGTCTCCGTGATGCCATACATCAGGATATTTAGACCAATAAGCAGCATGGTATTTATCACCGTTAGGATCATTCCAAAAACCAATTGGCTGATTTGGGAAACTGTTACGACACACAAGTTCACCTCGATGCCCCACCAGTTTATCTGTTGGATCCTCGCTCCCTTCAACAGACTGCACCACCGCAACATCCATCGCTAAGCCTTTGCCCTGACAGGCACCTTTGTAGATCGGCGAGTAGGGGTTACCAATGGCAAAACAGCCGCAGATGTCAGTTCCACCAGCGATAGAACTTAGTAGCAAATCAGGTTTAACATGTGTATATACAAACTCAAAGGAGTCAGCGCTTAATACCGATCCCGTTGAGCAGATACTGTTTAATGGTGCTAACGTGTAATTATCTGTCGGGTAATACTCCACTTTTTCTAACTGTTCTAGATACTTGGCTGAGCAGCCCAACAGAGTCACACCGTCACTTTCGCATATCTGCCACAGCCTAGAAATGTCAGGGAAAGCAGGATTCCCATCAAATAACACTAAGGTTGCCCCACTGGCTAACCCTGAAACCAGCCAGTTCCACATCATCCAACCACAGGTCGTAAAATAGAACATTTTATCTTGTGGTTTCACATTACAATGCAGTTGATGTTCTTTTAGGTGGCTCAGTAACATTCCGCCAACTGAGTGGATAATACACTTAGGTTTTCCGGTAGTTCCTGAAGAGTAGAGAATAAATAGGGGGTCATTGAATTGGCATGGGACATAACCAATCTCTGTCGTTTCAGTACTGTTAACTAGTGTTGACCAATCAGTGAACTGTCCACAGGTTGAGAACTTTTCTGGTTGATTATCATCAAGGTAGTCAATCACGACACAGTGTTCGATCGAGTCGATGGCGGTTACGATCTCATTGATTGCCTCTTCACAACGGAATGATTTCCCATTGTATTGGTAACCATTCACGCTAAATAGCACCTTAGGCTTAGTCTGACCAAACCTATCGACCACACTACTGGCACCGAAGTCCGGTGAGGTTGAGGTCCATACTGCACCTAACGATGTAGTAGCAAGCATAGCAACTACGGCTTCGGTAGTATTGGCGACGTAACCTGCCACCACATCCCCTTTAGTGATACCCACCGATTTCAAATAGTGTGTCACTGTACTGACTTGGTGATAAAGTTCCTGCCAAGTCAATTGAGTAGCAAGGGCTGAGTTCTCTTTATGGCAGATAATTGCAGGAGCATGAGGCGTGATATCGACATATTTGAGCATGTTTTCAGCGTAATTAAGCTGAGCAGAGGGAAACCATATTGAGGATTCACTCGACGTGACCTGATCCATGGTAAATAGGGTTCGGTTATCAGGCGTGTGCTTACTGCCAATGATTTCACAATAATCCCATAACTGACTCCAAAACTGTTCGCTACGATCAACCGACCATTGGTGCAGCAGACTAAAGTCTAGACTCTGTTTGTGTTCGTATTCATCCAAACCTTCAACAAACCGATGCAATAGACTCGACTTTTTCTGCTGCTCATTCGGTTGCCACATCATCACATCTTGTACTGCTACGTGTTGATTCATTGTCGATTTTCCTTAATCTGGTAACGCATCTTTTATGGGCTTTTGGGTTATTCCATATTGGTAGATACGTAATAATGTTGGGTAAGGGGTCATGTCTAGTTCAAAACGAAGGGCATTAAAGATTTGCGGTATTAAACAGACATCAAGCAAATTGGGTGTATCAGAATAGGAGAAGTGAGTATCACCATGCTGCAGTTCTGCTTCGAGGGCTTCAAACCCAATAGCCAACCAATGGTGATACCACTCTGTCTTTTGCTCGTCGTTGACGTCAAGATTTTGATTCAGATATTTTAATACTCGAAGGTTATTCAATGGGTGAATATCACAACAGATCTGCAGAGCTAATGAGCGGATTTGAGCACGTTGCCAAGGATCGTTAGGCAGCAATGGAGACTGTGGGTAACATTCATCCAAATACTCAATAATGGCCAATGACTGACTTAACTTTCCCTCCTCAGTCATCAAGGTCGGCACCAAGCCTGCAGGATTAATTGCTTTGTAATCCGCAGACGTCTGATCTCCGTCTAATAATGAGATAGGCGACAATTGGTGCTCGATCTCTTTCAAATTCAGTACTATTCGAACTCGAAACGATGCTGAAGAACGGAAATAATCTAACAGCTCAACCATGATACCCCCTTATTTTATTTGCACTTGATACGGAACAACTTGTTGTTCGATAGCACCAAAGATTGACTTACCAGATGAATCAACCATATCTATTTTCACGCGATCACCATACTGCATAAAGGGTGTTTTTGGTGCGCCGTCTTCTATGGTTTCAATCATACGTACTTCAGCAATGCAGCATGATCCTGCGCTTCGGTCACGATTTGAGACGGTGCCTGATCCTATGATGGTACCGGCGGCTAGATGCCTTGATTTGGCTACATGTTCAACCAGTTGTGAAAAATCAAACGTCATGTCTACACCAGCGTTAGGCTGACCAAATTGCTGTTCATTTAGCCAGACATTCAACGGAAGGTGTACTTTGTTGTCTCGCCAGTTGTCATTGAGTTCATCAGGTGTAATAGCAATAGCGGAGAAGGCTGAGGCAGGCTTAGATTGGAAAAAACCAAATCCTTTGCCGAGCTCTCCTGGAATTAAATTACGAAGGGAAACATCGTTCACAAGCATAAGTAGTTTGATATGTTCAGCGGCATCTTTTGCATTCACGGCCATTGGTACGTCGTCAGTAATAACGGCAATCTCACCTTCAAAATCAACGCCCCAATTAATATCTGCAATTTCGATATCAGCAGTAGGGCTATAGAAGCCATCAGACATCCCTTGATATACCAAAGGGTCCGTCCAAAAACTGGCTGGCATTTCGGCACCACGAGCTTTACGAACTAACTCGACGTGGTTTACATAGGCACTGCCATCAGCCCATTGAAATGCACGTGGAAGGGGAGAAGCACACTCTTTTATCTCAAAAGGAAACTGACTCTCAAGCTCGTTTGCGTTTAATTGGTCATAGACCTTACCTAATTGTGGCGATAACGCTTGCCAATTGTCTAACGCATATTGAAGGGTGGGTGCGATGTCAGATACCAGTGTGGCGTGAGTAAGCGCTCTGTTCACCACAATTAATTGACCATCACGACCACGATTTAGGGATGCTAATTTCATTACTAATCCTCACTTTATGCGTTTAACGATGTGTTATCCCTCTAATTTGTAACATCCGAACCCAATTGGCAAATAAATAATCAAACTATCATCAAATTAAATAACATTTCGTACGTGGTAAATTACACTTTTGGAAAGCCGTGCCTTTAATCCCTGCTTTTATTGCAATAATGTCATTTGTACACATGAATTATGGACAGTAACAAAACGGATTAACCAACAAGACTGTAACATATTATTTACATCTTAGTTTTAACCAAATTTTGTGGATAGGCGACTTAACCAACAATAAGCCCTATTCTAAAAATAGGATATCAACAAGGGAATATCGATGGCTAAGATGACAAAGTATGTCTCAATAAAACCTGACCAAGATGGCATTGTCCAGTGGCGAGCTGAAGATGATGCAGTGTGGTCTCTATTGGTTAATCGGCAAATGCATAACATTCCTTCTAAGGCGTGTCGTGAATACCTAGACGGGTTAGCATTATTAGATTTAGACCGTAATCGCGCCCCCCAACTCAATGATATCAATAAAGTTCTAGAGCAAAGTACAGGATGGCGTATTGAGCCTGTTCCTGCATTGATTAATTTCGACCGTTTTTTTAAACTGCTCTCAGAGAAGAAATTCCCTGCCGCCACGTTCATGCGCAGCGAAGAGGAGATTGAGTACTTGCAAGAACCCGATTTTTTCCATGAAATCTTTGGACACTGCGCCATGCTAACCAATCCATCGTTTGCAGAGTTTACTCATCAATATGGGTTGCTCGGCGCCAAAGCAAGCAAAGAGGATAGGGTTTATTTAGCGCGCCTCTACTGGTTCACCGTAGAATTTGGTCTGGTCGGCGCGCCTGATGATTATAAAGTATATGGTGGCGGGATCTTATCATCACCCAGTGAAACCAATTATGTTGGCTTACCGGATAAAAAGAGCACAGGAAAAAGCACACCCCGTAAATGTATCGTGAAAAAATTCGATGCAGTTGACATCATGAGAACACCATACCGCATTGATATCATGCAACCGATCTATTTTGCTATCGACTCTATCGAAGCACTATTAGAGTTAACCAGACAAGATATCATGTCAAAAGTAGAACAAGCGAAAGCACTAGGCTTGCACTCACCGATGTTTCCTCCAAAAGAGGAACAACCAACACCAATTTCAAACACTTCAACCGTAATAGAGTAGAGGGAACAATGTCAGTACTTACCGAAATGAAATGCGAAGCGTGCCAAATAGATGCACCCCAGGTTAATAACAGTGAAATGGTTGAACTCATGTTGCAGCTGCCTGAGTGGACCATCATAAAAGACCAGGGCGTTTCTCAGCTAGAGCGCGCCTATAAATTCAAGAACTTTAAACTCGCATGGGATTTTACAAATGCAGTTGCTGCGTTAGCAGAAGCTGAGTTTCACCACCCTGAAATCACGTTGGAGTGGGGCAAGGTTACCGTTCGTTGGTGGAGCCACTCCATCAAAGGCTTGCATAAGAACGATTTTATCTGTGCTTCTAAAACGGATTCACTGATGTAACCCTACACCTCAGTCTCACACCCCATAAAAAAACGCCTGATGGAATCTCCATCAGGCGTTTTTTACTATCGTTAACGCTCTGATTAACGTTATTCAGTGATTACTTGTCCACTTTTAAGCGGATGAAGAACTCTTCATAAAGAGTGCTAGCATCACCCACTTCATCCTGCCATTCGCCTGTTTCATACGCTGAAGCAGGTGGGAATACATTTGGATCTTGTGCAAATGAAACGGGTAGGAACTGGTAAGCCGTTTTCACTGGTGTTGGGTAACCAATCTCTAGTGCGATTTTAGCTGCATTTTCAGGGCGCAATAAGAAGTTGATCATCTTATGTGCTGCTTCTGTGTTCTTAGCTCCTGCTGGAATCGCTAAGCTGTCCATCCAGAATATGGTCCCTTTCTCTGGCCACACTATCTGGATGTTCGCGCCTTCTTGACGAGCAATATATGCGGAACCGTTCCACAACATACCTAATGAGGTCTCACCCGCCAAATACGGGTTAGCAGGGAAGTCTGAGTTAAAGACCAGTACATTTGGCATTAACTTACGTAACTCTTCGTACGCCTCTTTGATTTGCGCTGGATCGGTCGTGTTGCCTGAGTAGCCTAATTTACTTAATGCAATTTGGAAAAACTCGCGAGAGTCATCCATCATCATCAATTGACCTTCCCATTTCGGATCCCAAAGGTCACTCCAATTGCTGACCTCGTTAGGATCCATTAAATCGGCATTAACACCAATACCTGTGGCGCCCCAGACGTAAGGTATCGAGTAACTATTATCAGGATCAAAAGGCTTGTTTAGATACTTTTCGTCCAAATCGTTAAAGTGCGTTAATTTTGTTTTATCAATCTCTTGTAACATATTCTCTTTTCGCATCTTAGAGACGAAATAGGTTGATGGTACGACAAGATCATAACCGCTGCCTTGAGTCTTTAGCTTCGCATACATACTTTCGTTAGATTCGTAGGTCGAGTAGTACACTTTGATGCCAGTCTCTTCGGTAAACTGTTCAAGTATTTCATTTGGGATATATTCAGACCAATTATAAAAATAAAGCTCATTTTCAGCAGCATTAACACTTCCAGTGAAGATCATAGAGGCAAAACATGTCGCGGCTGCTATTGAAGAAAACTTCTTCATTAATAACTCCTATATCGCTGTGATAATTTGGCTAAAGAGATTAGCTGAATAAAAAATTTGCACGAGTATAACAAACAAAAGACGATTAACATCACATAATTTATGCAATTCACCGATAATAAATGATTGGGCTCACCTATTTTATTTTGTCTTTGGCAATGAGTTGAGATAACAGCACCATACTCAAAGAGACAATCAGCATAATTGTCGCCAAAGCATTTACCTCAGGAGAGATGCCGACTTTAACCATAGAATAAATTTTCAATGGCAGAATCTCATAAGTCGGACCGGTAACAAAGGAGCTAATAATGACGTCATCGAGTGATAAGGTAAAACTCAGCAACCAACCCGCAGAAATGGCTGGCTTAGCCAACGGGAAGATGATCTGCTTAAGAATAATCCATTCACTCGCCCCTAAGTCTTTGGCTGCTTCAAGCATTTTTACATCGAACCCTTTTAAACGGCTATAGACGGTTACCACCACAAAAGGGAGGCAGAAAGTGATATGAGCGATCAGTAAGGTAACAAAACCTAGCTGTACACCAATGACTAAAAACAGCGCTAAAAAGGCGATCGCCATGACAATATCAGGCGACATCATCACAGTAAAAAGCAATCCATTAATGAAGTTTTTTCCTTTAAACCGGAAGCGAAATAGCGCGACAGCAGTCAAGCTACCAATGACAGTAGCAGCTGTTGCAGAAAATAACGCTACCGTCAGCGAGTTCGTTGCAGCTTGAAGTAAAGTGTCATTATTCAATAGCGCTTGATACCACTTAAAGGTAAATCCCCCCCATTTCATACCAAATTTACTGGCGTTAAATGAGTTCACAATCAGTACCACAATTGGGATATACAAAAAGGCGAACACTAAGGATAGAAATCCAAACTTAATAAAATTTCTCATTAATTCAGTTCCGATTTACGATGTAATAGTTTATTGGCTTTATAGTAAGCGTATAACAACATTGCCATCACGAGTGTTAGCGCTACACTGGTTGCTGAGCCAAACGGCCAATCACGAGCATTTAGTACCTGACTTTTAATGACGTTCCCAATGAGAAGGTTCTTCGCTCCCCCCAACAAGTCAGACACGTAAAACATACCTAAAGCAGGAAGCAATACCAGTAAACACCCTGCAATCACACCTGGCACCGTGAGGGGTATCGTGATCTTAATGAGCGTCTGTAAACGATTTGCCCCTAAGTCACGTGCTGCTTCGATATAGCTACGATCTAACTTCTCTATTGCCGAGTAGAGAGGCAGAATCATAAAAGGCAAGAGTATATAGACTAAACCGATCATCACCGCGTGTTCTGAATACATAATTCTGATCGGCTTATCAATAATATCCAAGTAGAGTAAGCTCTTATTCAATACACCCTGGCTGCCAAGCACAATCTTCAGCCCATAGGTACGAATCAGTGAGTTAGTCCAAAATGGGATAATCACTAAAAACAACATCAAAGGCCGGATTCTTTCAGGCAACTTAGTGATGATATATGCGAAAGGGTAGCCAATCAGTAAACAGAAAAATGTCGCCACGGTCGCCATATAAAGCGAGTGCCACATGACTTTGGCATACAGTGGATCAAATAATCGTCTGTAGTTATCCAGAGTAAACGTCAACTCAATCAGATTTGATTCGTCACGAGTTAAAAAACTGGTGCCGATAATCATCAAGTTTGGAATGAAGACAAACGTCACCAGCCAAAAAAGAATGAGGGTGATGATGTACTGCTGTAAACTAAATCTCTTCATTATCTCTCAGTACCACTTCCCAGCTTTCTACCCATGTAATAGCCACTTTTTGGCCCAAAGAGTGGTCAACATCAGGATCGTCTTCATTGAAGAACTCACTGACCATCACTTTTACCCCAGATTCAAGTTCAACCACAGAATCCAAAGTCATGCCTTTATAGGTGCGATCGACAATGTGACCAACAATCCCGCGGTTATCCGTTTTACTGATTTCTGTGATTCGTAAGTCTTCAGGTCTCAGTAGTACTTGCAGCTGATCACCCGTTTCAACGTGATCGGGGCAGGTGACTATCGTCTGTTTTCCTTCAATGACCGCAGTGATTCTTTTCTCATCGATACGGCTGACTACTTGCGCATCAAACACATTGATTTCGCCGATGAATTTCGCCACGAACAGATTTTTTGGTTCTTCGTATATTTCACGTGGTGAACCATCTTGCTCAATAACACCATCACGTAACACAATGATACGATCGGACATGGAGAGTGCTTCTTCTTGATCGTGAGTTACAAAGATAAAGGTGATGCCTAACTGTCTCTGTAACTGTTTAAGTTCGATCTGCATCTGCTTACGTAATTTATAATCCAGCGCTGAGAGTGACTCATCTAATAGCAGTACTTTTGGTTTGTTGATCACCGCACGAGCAATCGCTACACGTTGTTGTTGTCCCCCCGATAGCTGTTGTGGTTTTCGACTAGCCATATTGTCTAAACGAACCATACGCAATGCTTCCATCACTCGCGGTGTGATTTCACTGTCAGGTCTCTTTTGCATTTTTAGACCAAATGCCACATTCTCAAATACGGTCATATGTGGAAATAGGGCATAACTTTGAAACACGGTATTGACATGACGTTGTTCTGAGGGCAGCTCAGTCACGTCTATGCTGTCTAACAAAATGGAACCATTGTCTGCACTTTCAAAACCCGCGATCATTCGTAAAATCGTAGTTTTACCACAGCCCGAAGGACCAAGTAGTGTAATAAACTCACCATGGGCAACGGTCAAATTAAAGTTTGAGATGATCTCTTTATCATCAAAGCTTTTGCTGACATTGGTCAAGGTGATGACAGGGGGAATGTTTCGTTCAGTACTGGTCAATGCAGTTATGTCTCCGTTTAGCACAAAGCAATAATTGTAGGGGGAATAATAAGGCGCATGATAATAGCCAACCTCCACAAATAAAAGTGTTTTTAATCATTTCATCATGAAATATTTACTCACAGATTTCGGCCTAACTATAAAATATAGCAGTATATAAT